>CAYINT010000031.1:9282-12087 GCA_964364875.1 uncultured Gammaproteobacteria bacterium
AAGGCGGTGGCCCGCACATTCGGATGTTTAACGGCAGTGGACGGGAAATTCGCCCTTCATTTTTCGCGTTTGAAAAGGGATTCCGCAATGGCATCGCCGTCAGCGTCGTTGACATTAACCGCGATCACGGCAACGAAATTCTCGTTTCCACGCCGACTATGTACTAACCATCATGCCGGAATCATCTGTACGAAAAAATCACCGCCCATCACTGTTCCGCTCCATTGCGAAAACGATGTTCCATATTACGCTGCCACCGCTTGCCGGTCGGTATCATGGACGATATCAGGGCAAGCCGCATCATCTTGCGTTGGACACGCTTCTTGCTATCGGCATGTTTGTGTTTGCCGGCATTGCCGCATGGGCGCTGTTGCGGCAGACTCCTGAAATACTCTCTGGAGTGCGATTGAGTATTGACATGCCGGGAAAAGTGCAAAGTGGCGAGAAAATCCGTGTGACATTCCGGCTGCAAAACACAAAGGCAACTGCCCGTAATCTGCGGCTGCGCATCAATACTTCGGAACGCTGGGACATTATTGCGCCAACCGACAACGAAGGCGTCATATGGACACAGGATTCGCTTGCGGCTGACGCTTCAACCACAATGTCACTGGATGCCATGATCACAGGAATGTCGGGCCAACCGTATTTGTTGCGCGCAAACATTCATTACAGCATCCATGGAACGGAGTTTACCAATACTGCAATTGCGCAATACTCCGTGGATACCTCTGCAATCACGGCAAAACTGGAATTGCCTGATACGGCGATTGCGGGGGAAACGGTGGATGGCGCGCTGAACATTCAAAACAATAATTCGTGGATTGTTCCCGAGATTACTGCTGCGCTGTCGCTTCCGGACGGCGTGACCTTACTTTCTGCAGATCCGCCGCTTGACCGTATTGCACACCCACTGGTGGTTTTCACTCCCGGCCAGACATTTACCGTCGCACTCAGACTTTTTGTCGCCCCGACATTTGCAAACACGTCGGCAACCGTCACGGCAACGACGTTGCTGCGAAAGATTCCGCAATCTTCAGATACAAAAACAATGTTGGTGATTCGGCAAACAGCATCGGATGTGGAATTGCGCGCGGAACCCGTCTATTGGAGCAATGCCGGCATTCAATTCGGATATGGCCCGCTCCCACCGAAAGTTGGAGAACGCACCGGATACCGCATTTTCTGGACCGTCAAGGCGGGAACGCATGCGTTGGCGCAGGGAACAGTCCGCGCAAGATTGCCCGCATCGGTAACGTGGCAAAACAACGCGACAGCAACGGCGGGTGACCAACCAAGCTACTCCGCTTCGGATAGGACTGTGGAATGGCAGTTCCAGCGCGTTGCCGCTATGAAACAGGTATCGGCAAGCTTCGATGTGAGCGTACAACCAGTTTCATCGGATAGAGGAAAATCCTTGCTCTTGCTTGGGCCAAGCGAACTTATGGTAATCCTCGATAATGGCAATATGAGCGCTTCTGTTGCCGACAGTATCAGGAACATCTTGGCCGATAAAGACTCTCCGAGTAACGGTAGGGTAGAACCTTGATACTTCGCCAGCGTTTGACAGAAATGGGCATGAAGAGATAAGATTAGCGGTCAAATGAAAGTGTAAAAGGGGTATGTTGGGCTATGAAAATTGCAATGATTGGACAAAAGGGCGTGCCTGGAATCTTCGGCGGTGTTGAGCGCCACGTAGAGCAGCTTTCTCTTATTCTTACGGAGCGCGGCCATGATGTGACTGTATACACTCGGCCGTATTACACGCCTGCGAAAAGAACGCGATTCCACAAAGTCCGCTTAGTCAGCCTTCCATCGCTGCGCACTAAACATTTTGACGCTATTTCCCATACGTTTCTTGCAACGCTGCATGCCGTACGGCAAGACTCTGATATTATCCACTATCACGGCGTAGGTCCGGCGCTGCTTGCATTCCTGCCGAGATTGTTCCGGCATCGCGCAAAAGTGATTGTAACTTTTCACTGCATTGATCGGAAGCACCAGAAATGGGGATCCATTGCGCGTTTTTTTCTCTGGCTTGGCGAGCGCGCTGCCGTGTTCTTTCCGCACGAAACGATTGTCGTCTCCAAAACGCTTCGTGCATACTGCCGGCAGAACTTCCGAAGGAACGTGACATACATTCCTAACGGCGTTCCTTTAGAAAGCACGCGCACACTGAATGCTGATGCCATACGGAAAAAATTCGGCCTTATCGCAAATCAATACATTCTCGCTGTGTCGCGGCTCATCCCTCATAAGGGCATTCACCACCTTATCAAGGCATATCAACAGCTCGCCACGGAAAAACCGCTTGTCATTGTCGGCGACAGTTTTTACACTGACGCGTATGTCAAAGACCTGAAAAAACTTGCCGGCAGCGATCCGCGGATTATTTTTACCGGATTCCAGAAAGGCAAAACACTCAAAGAGTTATTTTCCAACGCGTATCTTTTTGTGCTTCCGTCGGAATCAGAAGGATTGCCAATAACGCTATTGGAAGCAGCGAGTTTTGGCAAGTGTGTTCTTGCAAGTAATATTCCGGAGAATATTGAAGTCATCAGGTCGGGCAAGCAAGTTATCGGCTACACGTTTAAAAATCGAGATACGGACGACTTACGGCGTATGCTGGAACAGTTAATGCACCACCAAAAAACGATCCAATCGAAAGGCCAGCTTGCGAAAACGGTTGTCCGCAAACGTTTCAACTGGATAGCAATCGTGCTTGATGTTGAGCGCGTGTACAGCTCCACCTACTAACCTTCACCCAATTCCTTAGCGGTAAGAAGCTTAGACGCCTTCAAGCAT
>CAYINT010000032.1:0-12033 GCA_964364875.1 uncultured Gammaproteobacteria bacterium
GTCACCATCTCATACCCCCTAAAAAACTGTCTTGACAAACCAGACCACCTTAGATGTTATTCTCTTCGAAAGGAATCTCGAAGATAATCTCTTCGATTTGTATGACGAGCTTAGCAGTAAAACGTATCGGCATCAACCCTATACGACATTTCATATTTGGGATCCAAAGTTCCGCGTTATTCGTAAAGCAAGCGTCCGTGATCGGGTCACCCATCACCTTATTTTTCGGTATCTAGAGCCGTTATTTCAACCACGCTTTTTCTATCACTCCTATTCCTGCCAAAAAGAGAAGGGGATTCATCTTGCAGTGCAGAATGTACATAATGCGTTGCGAAAAGTCTCAAAGAACTACACGAAGACCATCTGGTCGTTAAAGCTTGATGTTGAGAAGTTTTTTGATTCCGTTGATCACGCAAGACTGTTAGAGCTTTTGGAAATGAAGGTTGCCGAACCAGAAATGCGCTGGCTCATTCGGTTGGTAATAGAAAGCTATGATTCGCCGCGCGGAAAAGGAAAGGGAGTACCCATTGGCAATCTCACTTCGCAAATCTTTGCGAATGTTTACCTGTCCGAACTTGATTACTTTGTAAAGCACACACTCAAAGTGCAACATTATTTTCGTTATGCAGACGATGTTCTATTCTTGCACACTGACAAAAGTGCGCTTGAGGCGTTGCAAAAAGACGTCACGAAGTTTGTAGAGAAAAAGTTGCTATTACGCATTCACCCGCAAAAGATTATCTATCGCAAGTTTCACCAGGGGATTGATTTTGTCGGGTATGTTTTTCTTCCGTATTATCGTGTTGTACGAACGAAAACGAGACAACGGATGTTCCGAAAAGTGCTGAAAAAAGTTGAAGCGTACAACAAAGAAACTCTTGACCAAGAGAAGCTCAATCAAACTCTACAGTCCTATTTTGGTCTGTTACAACATTGCAGCGCCAATACCGTTCAGCAAGAGCTGCAGAATGAGGTTTGGCTGCATCAGATGAGAAAAACGGAAGGAGAAGTATAAAGGTTTTAGGATCTTTGTTCACTGTGGTACGCTATCACCATGTCCTCAGCAACCTACCTCACGAGCGGCATTGTTCTGAAACGTCGCGATTACCGGGAATACGACCGGCTTGTGACGATTTTTACCGAAGAGTATGGAAAAATTGACGCGGTTGCGCGCGGCGTGCGTAAAATTATCAGCAAACTTGCCGGCCATCTGGAACCGATGTCGTATTCGTCGTTTATGTTTGCCCGTGGCAGGATGTTTGACGTTCTCGCAACGTCGATCAAATTGTCGAGTTTTCGGATTCCGCAGACCGATGTGCTTGCCTTTGCGCTCTCCAGTTATTTTTTTGAAGCCGTTGACCGCTTGACGCGTTCCAATCAGACAGACCGCGCATTATTCCGCCTGCTTGTTGAGTTTCTCAAACTGCTGGAGTCAACCGTGGAAGAGGGGAGCCATGCCACGGATTTTCAGCGAATACTGGTGACCGAATATTTTCTGTTTCAACTTCTGCGGCAACTTGGCTATGCGCCGGTGCTTGACTATTGTTCCGTAGGAAACGAAGCCCTGACTGCGGAACCGTCATTCCTTTCGCCGAAACTGGGCGGGTTGGCGTGTGCAGAGCACCGCGGAACAGAAACGTTTGTTGCGACACTTTCCAAACAATCCGTTGAGATATTTCGCCTCATGGCTGACCAAGAACTGGCCGCAGTCCGGTTTATCAACCGACAGGATGTTTCGCTGCGCCAAATCGGGAATGCGATGAATATCCTTCTCATCTACCAACTTGGCGAACCCCTGCAATCTCAAGCTTTTTTGACATCTGTGCTACAATGAAAGAAAGTAAAAAGTAAGAAGGCAAAAGTCAAAAGTGAAAATTCACCTCTTACCTTCCATTCTTGTACGCATTCTATGGCAAAGTCGCAAAAAGCCAAACCAGAACTCGATCCGACCGCAGAAGCGCTGAAAGAAATCTTTGATCAGCCGGTAGGCGATCGTGATTCTATCGAAGACAGTTTTGGGCCAAAGAAACGAGGCCATCGGTTGCTGTGGATATTGCTCCTGTTTCTCTTTCTCGCTGCGGGAGCTTCCTTTGGGGGATTTTTTGCCTTTACGCCAAAAAAACAGTTTTCGGATAAATCTCTTGTGCTGACCATTGACGGGCCGAAAGAAGCTTCCTCTGGCGATACGCAAACATGGACAATACATATCAGCAACAAGGGCAACGTTGATGTGAAAAAAGCCGATCTCAATCTTCAGTATCCGACCGGATTCTCCTTTGTCTCCGCTAAGCCCGAACCGTCCAACGAATTCAACAATGCGTGGAGCTTCACGACGATCAAAGCGGGATCCGAAAAAACCGTGACGCTCAAAGGCAACGTTCTCGGCAATGTCGGTTCAGAACTGACGCTGCACGCAAATGTGAATTACCAGCCGACCAACTTTTCTTCTGATTTTTCCACGGAAACGGACGCAACGGTCAAACTCACGACGTCAACGCTCGACGTGACCATCAAAGCGCCAACCGCGGCAACAAGCGGTCAAAACGTTCAGTATGTCCTCACGGTAAAAAACACCAGCACAACGAAGCTGGAACGCGTCCGGCTTGAAGTGGACTTGCCATCGGGACTCAGTGAGGCGAAAAAAGAGCCGGAACCAAGCAATAGTGGGGGCAACTGGGATCAGTCCGTGTTGGATCCGGGAAAAGAATTTGCCGTGACGATTTCCGGAAAACTTACCGGCAATCCCGAATCGCAATCAGAGCTCAAAGCTCGGATTGGCGTTGTCGATGCTGACGGAACATTTCGCACGCAAAAGGAACAATCCGCGTTGATTTTATTTCTCCAGCCGACGCTCAATTTGACGCTCAGCGTTGAACAAAGCGGAAAAAGCCAGGCGGTCAATGCCGGCGACAAAATCCAGGCAACATTGACGTATTCCAATGACAGCGATAACGTCGTGTCCGATGTGACGCTGACGCTTTCCTATGCCGGCCAAGATAGCGCGGGCGCGGCGCTCGATATGGTTGATCGTTCTGCGATTACCGCAAGCAAACCATTCAAAGCGAAGGGAAGCGGATCGTTGATCCAGTGGACAAAAACCCAAATCAAAGATCTCGAACGCCTGACGCCAGGAGCGCGCGGCAGTGTCGACGTAACAATGACCATTCCCAAAAGCATCCGTTCCTTTGGCACGGGCAAGAACCTTAGCCTCAACGTTGTTGGGGGGATTCACGCCGAGGATGTTGGCGGCACGGGAACTCCGCTTGACCAAAGTACCGACACGGTTGCGCTGAAGATGAACACGGAACTGCGCCTTGCCGTCGAAGGCCGTTATTACAGCGACGAAGGCGCGCCCGTCGGATCCGGCCCCTTGCCGCCGGAAGTCGGCTCGACAACGACGTACCAGATCAACTGGTTTGTGACAAACACGCTTAACGACGTTTCGAACGCGACAGTCAAGGCAACGTTGCCGGAGGATGTGACCTTTGTCGGGGCAAGCGCCGGCTTAAGCATCAGCTACGATCCGATATCGCGCGAAGTCCGCTGGTCAGTTGCAAAAATCGAAGCGGGAACAGGCCAGACTCTGCCAACGCTGACTGGGACGTTTACCGTTTCCATTGTTCCGACAGTCGGCGAGGTCGGCCAGACAAAACAGTTGCTTGGCAAAACCACGCTTGTCGGCACCGATGCATTCAGCGGAGCAACATTTACGCTGTTTGGCGGTACGGTTGCAACTGACCTTCCATTCGATACCAACGCGCAAGGCAAAGGCACAGTTGTTCCTGCAGGATCATCGCAAAATGTGAATATCAACGCCGCCTCCATATTGCCAGAGTCTGGGGATACGCTGTAGAATTGCTGTCCATGGGAAAACTTATCGTGATTGACGGCAGCGACGGTTCCGGCAAGACGGTCCAGACGGGACTGCTTGTTGATGCGCTTAAACAACACGGATCAGTGGCAATGTTTGATTTCCCGCAGTACGACAAGTTCTTCGGAAAGTTTGCAAAGCGCGCACTCCACGGTGAGTTTTGCGACTTTGCGCATCTTTCTCCGTACTTCGCCTCGTTGCCGTATATGCTTGATCGGGCAACGGTTCGCGATGACATTTGTTCTGCGCTGGAACAGGGGAATGTTGTGTGCAATCGGTATGTTTCAAGCAACCTTGCGCATCAAATGGGAAAGCTGTCTGATCCCGAAGAACGACGCGCGCTGAAAACATTTCTCGAACACGCCGAGTTCGACGAACTCAAGCTTCCGCGGCCTGACTGCATTCTCTATCTTTCTGTTCCCGTTGAGATTTCACAAGAACTCGCTGCGCAGAAAAATCCTGTCAAGGATCAGCACGAAGAAAACCAGGAACATCTTGAAGCAGCCGGCCAAGCCTACCGCGAACTTGCCGCATCCGAACCGGGCTGGGTCATGATTGATTGCACTCCGAGAGGGAAGCTTCTTTTACCGGAAGCTATCCATGCAAAGGTTTGGAAGATTGTTGAGCCGATTGTTGCGTCGTCACTACTCTGACGTTCAAAACATTACATAACCGAGGTTCTCCCGCCTCTTCTTTTCAAGTCTCATGAAGCGGGATCCCACTTCGCGGTGACGAAACCTCGGTTATGGCTGAGCTACATGCGTTTTTATCAATTTCTTATTGCGACTGAGTCGCAATAAGAAATGGCATTTTTTGTCCGAAAGGGATGGTTCTTATTCTCTCATTTGGGCAAAAGAGAAAATACTTGTAGCGCGGGTGGCGCCACCCGCGCTACGCTGTTCTTTGAAACGATGCTATTGACATTCTCCGTTCCGAATGCTACACAAAGCATGGTTCGTGGGAGGTACTTTACCCTGCACCAACGGGAGAGATCCTTCTCCTATGTCAATGTTCCTTCTGGAGGATCCCACAATGTCTGAGGAAGCGCCAACTCGTTCGCTGCTCCTCGACACCTTCAACACGCAAGAGTTCTCCGGTTGGTACGAGGATTACCGAGAGGATGCCCCCACACTCCGTCTCCCGAAGCTCGACACGTACCCGGTCGTCACCGATCTGGTCTTCGACGTCGTCCAGGAAAGCGAGAACCTGATCACGGGGAGCGCGATACTAACCCTGGCGAATGGCAGGAAGTACACTGCGCGTATCCGAGTCAAGGAGCGGCAACTAGAGGCGGACTGCACGTTCTATACGTTCAACATGATGGGCAGTATCCTGAAGGTGTGGCTCGATCACTTCATCATGGGTCTGCTCCGGAACGACGACCTTGAGGATGGCGCGTTCTCGATCGTTGACTGGAACGATCTTCCGGCCTGATACTCTCCGCGGCCCGTTCATTTCTCTAACCCAGCCCCCGCGGCACTCCGTGTGGGGCTGGAGGACTTTGGTTTGACCCTTCGTTCCCGCCTCTGGTACACTCAGGGTCTGCGGGTAAGGGAACCCGCAGCTACGGGAAACGGATGATATGCTGAAAAGGACGTTCCCTGAATACTACTTATGATGGAAGGAAAACCATCCTCTTTTTCCGCCGAGGAGCGGGAGCTTCTCGCAAAGTTCGTTTCAGATCCGACGCGTGATGTGTTTGCCGTGTTCCCGTCTGCATTGCCGGGAATGATCGGCTCTGCGTACGCGCGGTACAGCAGGGCAAAAGGCGGATTTCTCAAAACACTCCTGAAAGAGTTTATCGAAGAAGGCAAAGTGGATGCCAAGCACGCGGATGAACTCATCCAGCGGATTTTGATTCAATACGGCGACGATTCGGTGCAGGAATTGGAATCTGCATGGCTGTCTCTAGAAAACGTCTCGAACATTGCCACAAAGGTCATCGAAGACCGCCGGCTTGGCGCGTACATCGAGCAATCCTCGCGGTATGTTTTCTACGATGAAAAAAACGCAGCAGGCCAGTACCGGTATTTGCGAGAACCGGCCATCATGCAATCGGCGCACGCACAAGCGTTCGAAAACACTACGGACTTTGTTTTTGGTACGTATTGCCGGCTGATCGAACCGATGCAGGAATATTTTCGCAAGCGCAAACCGCTTGACAAAGCCGAATATCAGATTCGCGACGACCGCGGAAAGATGCAGTACGCGGATTGTTCCACAGACCAGGAACGCAAAGACTTTGAACGCACGTGGAAGTTCGACTTGCGGGCAAAAACCTGCGACACGCTGCGCATTCTTCTTCCCGTCGCGACACAGACGAATGTCGGGATGCACGCAAACGGCCGGACCTTTGAGCACATGCTCCGCAACCTGTATTCCTCCGATCTTGCCGAACTGCAGCAGATCGGCAAACAGGCGCACGAAGCGCTCAACACGGTCATTCGCCGGTACGTGCAACGCGCGCAGCGCAGCGACTATCTTGTGACGGCGCGGCAGGCAATGGAAAAACTGACGCGGAAACTCGTCGGTTCCATTCCCGTTCTAAAAAGCCCGGCCGTGGACGTGATCACTGAAGGATTTACCGATGACGGCCAGCTTGCAGCAATGCTGTATCCGTTTGCCCCTCATCCCTACCGGCAACTCCGCGAATTTGTCAGCAGACTGTCGCCGGACCAACGGCGCCTCATCCGTTCCACGTACATCGGAGAACGCAAAACCCGGCGCGACCGGCCGGGCCGGGCGTTGGAATTCGGCTATCCGTGGCTTGTGGATCTGAAAATTGATCTCGGGATTTACCGTGACTTGCACCGGCACAGGATGATGACGCAGCAGCGGCAGGACTTTACCGTCGAGCTTGGCTTTTCGGAAATTCCCGACGAAATTCAGGAAGCTGGATATACAACCGACGTTCAATCATGTGTTGACAAGGTCACGGAACTCTATCACGCGATCAAGAACGACCTCGGTACCGCCATTGCGCAATACGTTGTTCTTTTTGGCTTTAACACGCGCTGCATGTTTGGCTTTAACGACCGCGAAGCCCAGCACTTGCTGGAACTCCGCACGCAGCCGCAGGGACACCGGAGCTATCGTCTTGTGTGCCAGGAAATCGCACGAAAGATGCATGAGGCGGCGCCTACACGCGTGGAATCGTTGCTCCAGTTTGTTGACTATAACGATTACGATTGGCCGCGTGCGGATTCCGAAGCGCACCAAAGAATGAAAGAGGCCAAGCTTGACAGAAAGAATACAGCGCAAGCATGAACGTTCCACTCAAACTCACACTTCTTGGCATTGCGGGAAACACGAAGTCGGGCAAAGACACGCTTGCGAAATTTCTGGCCGGGGAATATCAATGTTCCATTACGCACTTTGCCGATACGTTTAAAAAAATTGTGAAAGACGTTTTCGCGTTTTCGGATGACCAGCTCTGGGGCGACAGTAAAAACGTGCCTGATACACGGTATCCGTTTTCTGGCATCTGTCCGATTGATCACGCGCAATGTTCTTATTCCGAAGACGACAAACTTTGGCGCTGTTCCATCTGCGGAAAAAGTTATGAAAAGTTTCTGACGCCGCGATTTACCATGCACACGCTTGGGACGGAGTGGGGAAGAACGATGTATGCGAATGTCTGGATTGATATGACGCTGCGCCAGATTCAGCAAGCATTCCAGCGCGAGAACAAACACCGGTGGATCATTGCAGATTTACGGATGAAGCAGGAGGTTGATGCAGTACACAAGGCAGGAGGCGCGGTTGTTCGAATCAAGCGGAACATTCCTGTTGAACATTCGTGGCATGCAACTGAGTCAGAACTTCTTGCCATGCCGGACTCGATGTTCGACAGCGTCATTGATAACAACGGAACGCTTGATGAGTTAAAAACCAAGGCGCACGAACTTGGAGAAACGCTATTCTCTCATTCATAGCGGCGAGCGCTCGCTCGCCGCTATGAAATATATGTATCTTGACCATATGTTCTTCACGTGGCACTCTTAACGAGAACTATAATTTTCTGCGCATATGACACTTTCTGACGGTACGCTGCGACAATACCTCAAAGACGGCACGATTGTGATTGATCCGTGTGATGAAAGTTGCGTTCAGGCAGCGTCGATTGATTTCCGATTGGGCAGGAATTTTCTTGTTGTCGAGCACAATGCGATGGATATTATCACCTTTGATGAAGAGATGCAGTATCGTTCCATCGAAACGGACACGTTTGTGCTTCCCGCGCACTCATTTGTTCTCGCCACGACGATGGAATGGATTAAACTGCCGCCGCATATCACGGCGTTTGTCGAAGGGCGCAGTTCCATCGGCCGGATGGGGTTGTTTATCCACAACGCCGGCTGGATTGATCCGGGTTTTGAAGGCAATGTGACGCTGGAAATGTACAATGCAAATTCCTTGCCGATCAAATTGCAGGCCGGACGGCGTATATGCCAGTTTGTGTTCAGTTTATTGGATAAGCCTGCCGAGAACCCGTATCACGGAAAGTACAAAGGCCAGCGCGGCACGACTGGTAGCAGGATTTTCCGCGATGCAGAGGTGCAAGAAAAAGAATAAGAAACGTTCCAAAATCATACCAAGACATAGCCGAGGTCGCGCGACCTCGGCTATGTGTGCACAAACATAATTCTGTTAATGCAGCGCGGGTGTTGACACCCGCGCTGCTCAACTTTTTCAACAAAAAAATCAACCGATCTCCAATTGATGAAACTAGTTTTTGCTCTTTCGTAACACGCTCAAAGCTTGTGAAGAATGTTCAAAATAGGTATAATCAAGACCTAGCGAAACGAAATATGCAAAACAACGCGGTTGTCCTGTTTGTGCGATTTCTTGTGACTGACATTATTCTCGATGTCGTGCGTTTTCCTGTCTGGTGGTACACGCGCGGCGCGCTGCACGTAGCCGGCTGGTATGGACAACAGCTTGCTTTTGGCATTGATCGCCTTGCCCTGCTTGTTCTCCTGAAAAATCTTGGACGGCCGATGTTTGGCGATTATTCGAAGCAGGGCCGTCTTATCAGTTTTTTTGTCCGCATTGTTCAACTGGTTGTCTCCACCATCCTATTTTTTGGCTGGGTGGTATGGCATACGTTAGTATTTCTTGCGTATTGTATTCTCTTGCCGGCAGTGATCTGGCTTATTCTTTTATCGTTCCCGCATGGCTGAAACGCTGCAATCAGTGCCGTCGGTTATTTGCTCCTCATGCCACGGCAGAGGATGCGGCGCTTGTCATTCTATCGGCGAAGCTTTTTTCGCCGGCGGGCGCTGGGTGTATTGGGGCAAGCCGATTACACGGATCAGCATAACTGAACGCCGTGTCGAACGCACTGTCCGCGGCACCATCGCCGTTCTTCTCATGGCATTCGGCTTGGCGGGCATTGCACTGTTCTATCTTGCGTTGCGGGATGCCGGCTTGCCGTCGGTTGCGCCGTGGGATGCATTTGCCGAAACTCTCGGCGACTGGCGGCTTATCGTCGGTTCCTTCTCACTGCTTACGGACCTGTATTTGTTTTACCGGCTGTCCCGTGAAGGAGAACATCGGGCGCACATTCCGCCTGCGCCAAAAAAAACCACGCAGCCCGTTCCCGACATGACGATGGAGCAAGTATTGCGGTTGCCCGCGCATGACCGGTTTGATCTCGCGCAAGCCCTGACGCCGAAAGCGTTCCGCGCATTGGAGCAAGGCTGGGGATTGGCAAACCGTTTTCACGCGGCAGAATGCACGGCGCCGTTTCTCTTTTCCGTGCTCCTTGGGTTTCATTCCATCATCGAAGTGGAAGTCCGGCTTGGATTGCCGCTGAAAAAAATGCGGGAACTTTTACAGCAACTGCTATCCTCGTTTATGTTGCCGACTGCGGTTCCGACAACGCTTGGCCATGAATTCCGCTCTGTTCTCGTGGAGGCGTACCGCAGGGGAATGGTTCGCCGCACGCAGCGCATTGACGTTACGGAACTTTTTGGCGGCTGCCTGACAGTTTCGCAGCAATTGCAGGCGATGTTTGAAGAGCTTGACATTCCTTTGAAGAATCTTGAAAATGTTGTTGCGTGGATCACCATGCAGGAAGACCTGCGACATCAATGGCACTATTTTCGTTCCCGCGCGCGGTTTAAGCCGAAAGGCGCGATGGACCGCGCGATGACGGCTGTGGCGACGCCGTATCTGGATCATCTCTCGACAGACCTGACTGCGCACGCGAGGGCGGGACAACTTGCCCCGTGCGTTGCGCGCGACGATGAAATGGACGCAATCTTCCGAAGCCTGCAGGAAGGCCACAGCGTTGTGTTAGTCGGCGACAGCGGAGTCGGCAAAACCGCGATCATCAACGGCATTGCGCAGCGCATGGTGACGGAAGACGTCCCGAAAATCCTCCAGGACAAACGGCTAGTTGACCTGTCCATTCCCATGCTTGTCGGGTCCCAGTCCGCGCAAGTAGGCGTCGAAGAACGTTTGAACCGGGCGCTTCTCGAAACTGCGCGCGCGGGCACTATCGTCCTCGTCATGGAAAACATCCACAACCTTATTGGCGTGAGTTCTGGCGGAGCCGCAACGCTTGACCTTTCCGAGATTCTCGCTTCCGCGCTTGGCGGCGGACGATTCCTTGTGCTGGCCACGACCACGACAACCGACTTTCGCAGATATATCGAACCGTCCGCGGGCCTCAGTTCCGCCTTTACGCCGCTGACGATTCAGGAAGTCGAAGACGACGCGGCGATCAGGATTCTCGAAGCGTCCGCGGGGCCGCTTGAATACCATCATCAGGTGTTCTTTTCATACGGCGCGCTGGCAAAACTCGTGGAATTGTCGCGGCGCTATGTTCACGACCAGGCGTTGCCGCAAAAAGCGCTGACGCTGATGGGCGAAGTCGCTGTGTCTGTCCGCCAAACGCGCGGGAACCATGCCGTGATTTCGGCAGACGACGTCGCGCACCTCGTGTCGCAAAAAGTCCGGATACCGTTGACTGAAGTGACGCAAGAAGAAAGTTCCAAGCTGCTCAACCTGGAAGCGCGCATCCATGAGAGGCTTGTTGGCCAGGACGAAGCGGTTTCTGCCGTCGCAGGAGCATTACGCCGAGCGCGCGTGGGACTCCGCGATCAGAAACGTCCGATTGTCAACCTGTTGTTTCTCGGCCCCACGGGAGTTGGAAAAACGCAACTCGCAAAGACGGTTGCCCAGGTGTACTTTGGTTCCGAAGACGCAATGATACGGCTCGACATGTCCGAATACCAGGAACAATCGAGCGTCGCGCAGCTTGTTGGTGCGCCGCCCGGCTATGCCGGCGGTGGCACGGGAGGGTTTCTCACCGACGCCGTGCGGCGCAATCCGTTCTCGCTGGTACTGTTGGACGAACTCGAAAAAGCGCACCCGGAAATCCTTAATATCTTTTTGCAAGTCATGGATGACGGCCGGCTTTCGGACAGCGCGGGCAGAACCATAGATTTTTCCAATGTCATCCTCATCGCGACCTCCAATGCGGGAACCGAAACTATCTCGCAAGGGCTGCAGCGCGGGCAGGGGATTGACGAGATTAAGGAACAACTGCTGCGGCGCGACCTTTCCCGGTATTTTCATCCGGAATTCCTCAACCGGTTTGACCAAGTTGTGGTCTTTACGCCGCTCTCAAAAAGCGAAATCGTCGCCATCACAAGACTGCTGCTTGATGAAGTCGCGGGTCAGCTTATGCAACGGAATATCGTGTTGCGCGCGTCCGAAGCCGCGATTCGGGAACTTGCGGACAAAGGATTTGATCCGATTTTCGGCGCCCGGCCGCTGCGGCGCGTCATTCAGGATGATGTGGATAATGCACTTGCGAGGTTTTTGCTTACGGGCAAGCTTGGACGGCGTGATACCGCAATTTTAGAGCCAAATGGCGCGATTCGCGTGGAAGAAGCGCCGTCGTTTTTGCAGCGTTGATGGGAAACGAGCATTATTTTGTGTGAATCCGCCGAAGCATTCGTCCTTCATCCGCCTTCGCCGGGTCGCCAGCGTACGACAGCTCTCGTCATCTATGGCTATGGCGGATGCCCGCATCATTGACTATTTCACCCTTTCTGCGCAGTTTTTTTATACCATTTGAGATTTATCTTCGGGACGTAACTACCCACCATTTCCCAGCCAATCCCCCAGAATCAACAACATTTCCGTTT
>CAYINT010000033.1:0-10973 GCA_964364875.1 uncultured Gammaproteobacteria bacterium
TGGGGAAGCTGTATGGGTAAACCTATTCTTTCCAGACAAATTACGTATGATCCGGAACGATGTTACACTCTGGGAAGAATTGACATCGAGCATAACCGAGTAGCATAGAGTGGAATCAATGTTTTGTCATTTCTGTTGACTATATCTTGACTGATGATATATATTATGCTAATATTAGTATAAATACTGTTGACGAAACTTTCGACAAGTAATCCAAAATATGCCAAATCAGGCGCTTTTGACCACCTTGCATGATGTTGGGCTGACCGAACGCGAAGCTTTGGTTTACGTGGCGAGCCTCGCACTTGGCCCGTCAACGGTGCAAAAAATAGCGCAAGAGGCCGGAATCAAACGTACGACCGTGTATTACGTTATTGAATCCCTACAAAAAAAGGGGCTGGTGAACATAGAGATCAAGGGGTTGAAACAACTGTTTGCCGCAGAAAATCCGGAAAAGCTGGAATCAGTACTCGAAACGCGAAAGCGTGAATTCAAAAAAGCGCTGCCGGAGTTTGCAGCACTCTACAATCTGAAGGGCGGAGAAAGTACGATCAAATATTATGAAGGGCTGGCAGCGGTCGAGGGTGTGTATGATCAATTGCTGGAATCGCTGCGCGTGCATGATGCATGGTTTGTCACTTCGGATACTGCGCGTTGGGGTAAGCAAGATCCCGCATTTTTCAAAAACTTTCGAGTGCGGCGGACTAAGAAAAAACTTAATACGCGACTGTTACTGCAGGACGCTCCGGAAGCGCGGGAACAGCAGAAGTTCTCCGCAAATTGTGGAGAGCTGGTAAAGTTTCTGCCAAAAGGAACAGGTCTCACTGAAAATGTCGTTGTCACGCCGCAAAAAATCATGATGAATCAACTGGTCCCTCCCATTACGGCAATCGTCATTGAGAATCCAAGTATCGTTGCATGGCACAAACAGACATTTGAGATTTTGTGGAACGCGTTGCCGGAACCAAGCGTGCGACGCTCTTCATGAAAAGCGGCGTGACTCCCTTGTGGGAACAAGGGATACAACAAAAACACAGGCCCCGTCATAGACGAGGCTTGTGATGTCCGAGAATGGACGAAGTTTTGATTGATACGTTTTCTCTTTTGGGCAAAAAGTGGGTTTTGCAGAAAAAACAAAACCCGCTCTCTTTGAACGGGTCTTGTTGATTGTTGGCAGTTGTCTCTTGGCGTAGCCTAAAACTTGAAATCGTCGACGCTGGTCGGATCGTTGTCCATGGTACTCACCGGAGGAGCCTCTTGCTGCGGCTGCGCTTGGGCTTGTCCCTGATTGCGCTGGATGATGTTTTCCTTGCGGTAACCTTCCGGTTCGTAGATCTTCAGATTGACCCGGGCGTGGTTGCGCGCACCGACAACGCGAAGCAACGTGCGGACGGCTTTGGCAGTCTGGCCCTGGCGGCCAATAACCTGACCGAGGTCTTGTGGGTTGACTTTGAGGGTGAGAAGCACCCCCATTTCGTCAACCGTGCGGTCGGTCGAGACATCGTTGGGATTATCAACGAGCATCTTGACGACGTACTCGATAAATTCCTGATCTTGCTCTTTCGCCATGGCATACACATTAATGACAAGCGGTGGCCGTGCTTCATGCGGGACAGTCCGCAGCAAACACAACCGATATGATTATGAAGAAGGAATTTCTGCGGAAACTTCCGGTGCGGGAGCTGCGTTTTCTGCGGGTGTTGGAGTGGTCGGTTGTGCTGCTGGCTTTGCGTTTTCATCGGGAACAGAAGCAGGAGCGGATTGCTCTTCAACAGACTCTGCGGATTTTTTGGTATGCGTCACTTTGCGCTTTTCCGCGTGAAGCAGTTTGTGTTCCACAAAAAGATTATGCACGGTGTCCGAAAGCTGCGCGCCGTTTTTGATCCAGTGCTGCAAACGCTCCTGCTTCACGGCGACCGTGGCAGGGTTGGTGTGCGGATTATAGTGTCCGAGAATCTCTAGGACATTAGAGCTCGGGGCTTTCTGGCGCTGCTGGACGACCACGCGGTACGTTGGGAAGTTCTTCTTGCCGACGCGGGTCAGGCGGATCATGAGCATACTGCGGATTCCTTTGGAACAGGATTACTGCTTCGTACCGCGATGGTAGCGCAGGCAGTTTTTTCTGTCAACCCACCCGCCAATGCTGGCAAATGCTCTGTCCACAAACGACAGGTAAGACAGAACATGTTCCGATTCAACAGTTTTCTGCCCATACATTGCGTGCTCACGAAACGCTCCCTACCGGCGACGGCCAGCAGGGAGGCTAGGGGTACAGAGATGCGCCGTATCCATTGGGACAGGCGAGAACGCGGGTCGAGCAGTCGAGCATCGGCATCGCTCGCGGTTTGGTGAAAAACACCATGTGCGGAAAGCCGTTCTTAAGCTCGATGAGCAATGCTGCGGGCGCGTTCGTAGTTGGTGTGCCCCCGGCGTCTACGCAGAGCGTCAGCCAGGGTCGCGGCAGCAGCAGCCGACTGAACGGAAGGTGCATCCACTGGCCGAACGCGTCGGCGATCTCGAGAAACCGGCAGTACTGCCGCGGCGTCGCAAGAGTATAATTTCGTTCCCGCAGCGTCCGCGGAAGCCGGGCAATCGAGATTGGATGCGCCGTGCCGATGATGTGCAGCCTGTCGCCCGCAAACGTTGTTTGTACCTCCGTAAACGTCACAAGCTTCAGAGGGACGAGTACGTTGTCCACAAACACCGCCGTGACACCCAACCTGTCCAACCACGCTCCAAAACCAAGTGAGGGATCCGCGCGACACACGAATTCCCCGGGGAACCGATGAAGCATACGATAGATCACCTCCTATGCATCGTTGACAGCGCCGTTCCCGATGTTGTGGAACACGACGAACATACTCTTACCCTAAAGCAGGCAGCAGGGACTGTCAATGATAGATAAACCGGATCCGGCTTGTTCCGTTTGCGGGGCTTTGCCAGACTTCTCGCTTTGTTCGTACGCACGATTACCCTGTTGATCTAAACTTTTTCTGCATCTTCCATTTTGACGAAAATAATTGAGAAATTGCTGTGTCCATTGACAAAAACTCGGTGTAACGGTTTCTGTCTTGACGAAACTCTGATAGAATGATAGTATCGACTGTTTTCAAAGAAACGATGATGCGACGAGAAACCGGAATGCCCACAGTGGACACATCGGAGACAGAACCACTACCACCAGAAAAGTCCGACGACCATCGCCCGGATCAATTACTATCTTTTCAGGAACCGGGGAAAGAAAAAAATGCAGAACATGTTCCTGTCGTATCCGTATCTGCTGAAACAACAGAAAGACAGCACCTGGGCGAGAGATGCATTCAACGGTTACATGACCTTGCTCTTTCGTCGTTAGCAGCATCATATGAGAATGATGAGCATAGCAGCAAGCATCATGTGAATGCAATAACTTTGCGCCAGACAATTGCAACAACTGTTGCATCCGAGAACCATGCCCCCACTGTTACAGAAGCCTTGCTTGCCGAAGCTACCGACATCTTCCTGACGAGAATCCTGTCCTTACTTGAACACAATACCCCGCCGCCCGGGCTCGAAGATATTAATCGGAATGACGTTGATGATTTGATGTATCAATATTGGTTTGATCTCAATGACAGCTTGCTGTTTGACATATCCGCGGATCGGCTGATGCAACTTGCCGAACGAGTGAGTAGGCATCGTCACACAGATTTTCTTCACAACACATTTGTCGAACAATCTTTGATCGTCTTTGGCCACGCTACCAAAGATGAGCGAGCACGGTACGACACATATCTGGATTCGTTGACCGTGCCGCAGGTTCTGGACACGCTGCATTTGTTTGACGGATTCCAAAAAATTCTTGCCGATGAAGAGACCTTTGCCGATCTCGGCTATCAACCGTTTCGTGCGGCGATACAAAGGGTTATGCAGGCTCATTCTTCCATGATTGTCCGATTGCGGGCGCAGAGGTTGGAACGATCTTTTCTCTTTGAAGAGAGACTGGAGAAATTAGAAGGAATGCCGCAACCTCAGTATCCTCGCGGAAAAGGACAATTGCATCGGATTGAAGAAGTGTTCCCGGATTTATTCCCCGATCAGAACGCGCCGGTGAATGCCCCGAGAACCGAATCACAGTCAGCATTCTTGCAACAACTCCGCGCGATGGGCTTACGGCAACGCGGAGAAGACATTGACCTTTGCGCAAGTGACGCCGCGAGCATTATTGATCGTGATAGTCTTCCACATACTATTGCATGGCTTGATAGGGCGGGAAGAATTCAAACATCCTCATATGATCAGCTTGTCGAAAATACCGACATCAACCCATTCGCTGGACAAGCCGACAGCGAATTCGCTTTGTTGTTACGACACATGCATGAGCCAGCGTTGCGCAGAGACATTGAAAACAGCCTGGGTATCCACCTGACCGATATTCCGCTCCGTTCGCAAATCCACCTGCTGCGTTTTCTCGCGGACCAGGACGTAACCGGCTACAACCGTCTGCGTGATACGCTTCACGCTTTATCCGATGCAGCACCACAGATTGCACAATCCTTTCTCGCATTTGCCGAACGTCCGGAACTGGGCGACACCATACTGCACACTGCAGAGCTCCTGAAAGAAAGTCCGAAGGAGGCAAAAGCATTGTTTGGCGCCTATACTACATTTGCAGAAAACGTCGACTGGGAGGTCAGTCACATACTTGGGATTGGCAACGCGCGGCTCGGCGGACAAATGCCCGATCGAACTACTATGCTGCGCCACGTGTTGCGTCGCGCAAATCACCTTTTTGTAAACGCAGAACAGCAAATGGCCGACTGTCCAGACACGCAACGCGCAGAAGTCGTACAAAAGCTTGTGCAACATTTTGACCGTGAAGCAACAGCACTCCGCCGACAGGTTGCCGACTACGGCGCTGTTGCTGACCAGCTTGACCATGCACGAGACGAACAACAGGCAGAACGGTATCGTTCCCGCCTGACGACTGTGTTTCGCGAACTCGTTCTTGGCGAACAGGAGTATCAACTCCCGGAACAATTTTTCACTGATGTAGAACAAGCTGCAGCAGAACTCAGGCCTGAACAACTTCCCACAGAGCAGCCACTCTACTTCCCCGTTGGCGTTTCGCGCGACCTTCCCGCATGGCAACACGTGTGGGAAGGCAAGGCTGAGGCAGCAAAACCCATTGACGTCTATGCGTGGCTTTTTTGGATGCAAAACCAAGGACAACCTGTCGAACTTGTGGTGTGCGACGAAGTGCAGACAACCAACTTCCAAACACTGTACCCAGACCTTCTTGGCGAACACCCCAAGATTGCCGCACAATCCTTTGCGCGCCGTATTGGTGAAGCAGAACGTAAACAGTATCAACAAATTATTGATACGTTCGGCCTCACGAATATTCACCTTGTCCGGTATGACGAGTTCCGCGATCGGCACAGTGAAACACTGGAACGTTACCGCACGCTCTGTACAAAGCTTGCGGATATGCCGATGTGGCAAGAAGCGTTTCTCGCGACCATGAAAGGTTCCCAACAAAACAGCGCCACCAAGGCGGAGCGTCGAGCATTGCTTCCCTACGCCATTGAAGAAGTCGCACTCGTTCTTGCAACGCGTGGCACGAAAATCGGACACGAAAACGAAGCGGCGTATGACGCAATCGCAGCCGTACTCTGGAATGTCGAAGACTATGCAACGCAACACCAGATAGCACTTGAGGATATGACGAACAATGAAAAACTCACACCGGTCATCAACACCGTGCTTGATGCGCTGCAGGATCGCTGCAATACCGGAAAAAGCAGAACGACTCGGGATCAACCGCACTACGTCTACCTCGAACAGTTTCGCCAAAATCTTCATCGTATTCTGAAGACGGCAGGCGTGACGAATGTCACCGGCATCAGTGCGCGATTAGTAACATTTCCGTTTGCCTGTCCCGAAACCGGTTCACAGAGTTTTGGTTGGCGCGGCAAAGGCAATACCGGAGAAGAAGTGGTCGTCCGTTTCAAAGAGCCATACAGCACCTACTTTAAGGAAGGAACAACAGCACTTACACTGGAAAGTGACCAAATCGTCGCACTACCCAACGGTGATATTGCGGGAAAAATTCTTGCACTGCCACAGGAACAACAAAGACAGTATGCGAATCGCGTGCTCAAACCGCTTCTTGCACATTTCTATAAAGTCTTGGACCAAGCTCCGAATATGTACGGGTATCGTCTTGGCCGCCCAACGATGAAGCCGGCCGAGATCAAGGCGGAGTTCGAGTCGGCGACATCGCTCTACGAACTCATCGAAAAAATCCAGGAGTACATTATTGTTCCCGCATCGCGAGAACACCCGACCTCGATTATTCTGTAACGGATTGTGCGTCCCCTTCCGGGTTTGAAGGAATAACAGCAAGTCGTGCGTGCTGCGTTCCCGCCCACACAAGCGCGAAGATGGACGCAAACGTGCGAAAGATTTCTGCGTTGTCAATAATGACGCCCATGTGCGTTTTTTCTGAGAACGTGACAAATGATACTTTATTGCTGTAGATGTTTACTTCGGTCGCAAAAGGGTACAGTGTTGCATCAACAAACGCAATCTCCGTAAAAGCGCTTGCTTCATATCCTTTGAGGAACGCACGCGCTTGCGGCGTGTCGGGAACAAGAGCGCGTTCTACAATACCGAGCCGTTTTCGTTTTGGCGCGTAGGAGCGCGTGTTCCAGTCTTTAAGATACCGAACATAGCCGGCAAGATCAGAAAAGACATCAATCTTCTTTTCAGGATTATTGACGAGCGTATTCTCCAAAACCTGTTTGATCCCCTCAATACCTTCGTAGAATTTGACGCCGGGTTTGTTGAGAGCAAGGGCATACAGAGACTTCAGCTCCGGCAGAATTGCTTCCAGCGACTGGTGGGTGTGTTTCATCTGATGCTGCTGCGCTTTCAGCAAGTCATGCAACGTGCCGGGATTTTCCGCTACAAACACCTTGCGGCCGTGTTCTTCTTTTTCGGTCAACAGCCCCTTTGCCGCCAGATCGGCGACAATATTATAGGTATTGGCGCGTTTGAAGGGGAGTTCCTGCGCAAGCTTGCCCATTCCCGCCTTGCCAAGGCGCAGCAACACCTCGTAGACAGTGGCTTCTTTGGGGTCTAAACCAAGTTTGGTGAGAGTATCTTCGTACATAGTTTGTAAGGAAAGTATAGCGTAGTCCGTCTTTTTTGTCAATACCTACTGACATTACTTATCAATGATAATAGTACTTTTCATGCATATTTATCAATACAAAGTAACAATAGAGGCAATTTTCTATCACAAAGCCTTGACAAATATATCATGATGATATATCATTGCCTGTTCACGATACAGTCTGTTCTTTTCCACGCTCTTTTCAAGGCCAGTGAATCCCCAAGCGATCAGTTCTATTCCCACCGAGGATACCCGTGAACACCTTGGTTGGAGGATGTGAGTGTAATCGACCGCTTGCAAGAGGGATCCGGCCATCATCACCGATAGGTACAACGGCCATACGGACGCGATGACGTTCCGGTGGCTGGGCGAAACAGGGATCGTAGCACAGCTGCTTCATTGCTTGTCTTGAAGCGGCACGGCTCAACCCAGCGCCACCTGTCAACCGTTTTCCTTCGTAAGGAGATCGGCCGGCACACAAGGTCTAACCCGCCTTGTTGCCGGGAATGTCCTTACGACAATGACGAACGCATGTTGCAGAAGAGGAGAGAGTGCAACACGTTCCATCCGTAACTGTATAATTCCGTTATTGATGCACCAGCGAGAACGGAAACGCGCGGCCGGTCTGTTGCCAGCTTGTCGGCACCAGATCGCGGGAGGAACTTTGACAATTCAGCCAGCACTTACTTTTTCGGAGGAAGAACAATGTTCGTGCTGGTACAATACTTGTTCTTTCGCCTAGCACCATATTCAGCGTGTTAGGCCAACACCGCTGCCGCGGTTGTGCCAGGGCAGTATCCCGACACAAATGCCGTCGCTTGTACGGCCGTCGGATGCTCTGCTGCCTGTTTTCTGTCGCGGCAGCGGTATTCTCTCAGCATTAAAACCAAACAACTATCTACACCGACAACGAAAAATCAGACAGACCTTCCACGATCTGTGGAAGAGAATGTTGTAGGAAATTGTCAGCGGATTGCGACGTGGAGCTTACGCAACAAAGATCTTACTCTCGTCGAGCGTCAGTCCTTGGCCGCGGAGTTCACGGACAAGATTCCGAACCTCTTGACGGGTAGCCAGCGCATCCATGATAGCGTTCAATTTCGTGTTTGCTTCAAGCACTTCCTGTTCGATCCGCTCCAGCCGATCGTTTTGCAAACCCTGGCTTTTCACGAACTGCATGTTGAGATCACGAACGGAGCCAAGAATCTTTGCCTCCGATGTTTCAAGATCGTGCTTTGTTGCCTCACGCAAAGCATGAATATCCTGTCTTGTGCCCTCCCGAAGCTCTTTGATATCTTGTTTGGTGATTGCTTCTGACATAGAAAAGACGGTTATGAGTAAAAGCCCGTCCTTGAAAACAGCATAGTGCAGGAGCATACTCCTGTCAAACGTACAGACACAAAGACTGCGGTCAGCAGAAAACTCGTTCCCGAACTATTACGCAACAAAGATCTTACTCTCGTCGAGCGTCAGTCCTTGGCCGCGGAGTTCACGGACAAGATTCCGAACCTCTTGACGGGTAGCCAGCGCATCCATGATAGCGTTCAATTTCGTGTTTGCTTCAAGCACTTCCTGTTCGATCCGCTCCAGCCGATCGTTTTGCAAACCCTGGCTCTTGTTGAAGTGACTGATGATGTCCTGTTTGTCGCTGACCATTGTGGCGTCAATATTGTCAAAACGCCCACGGAGCTCCTTCCGGAATTCGGTGATAGTCAGATCTAGCTCTTTTTTTGTCAGCGGTGTTTGTGCCATAGGGAAAGACGGATATTGAATAATCTCCATCCTTATGTAACAGCATAGTTCGGGATGATTCTCCTGTCAAATCAAACATCCATGCGCGCATTGGTTTCAAATCTTTGCATAACGTTCTTTTCGCAAGAACAAACCAATTCGCGTACGGCTGCTTTGCAACAGACAACCAACAACAATCAACTGCCAACTGGAACAACCATGCAAGTTCCGCAAAACGGAATTTGGACGGCTACTTAATGGAGGGCTGCTTGCCGAAGTATCATTGCAAATCGCTGCGGGCTAACGATGGAAATGCCGTGGAATGCCTTGAGGTCGAGCAATGCGCGATCACCAGACACAATACACTCTGCATTCGCAAGAGCGCCAGTTGCAAGGATATAGTTATCCGGCGCGTCCGGCGCGATGTCGGGGATGGTGATTGGATCGGCAACAATGACGCTCTTCACTGATAACGCTTTCGTGATCTGGTCCGCTGTCAAACCGGCAGCGGCAAATGCTTTCGCGAATTTGGGATACTGCAACACGCGCAGAAGTTCCTGAAACGTCGTTACGCAAAAACAGGGGACACATGTTCCCCGGTCAATTGCAACACCAAATAATCCCAGTCGCTTGCGAAACAACAGCGCTGCGACAAGAACGTTGGTGTCAAGAACGACGCGCATAGAGCGATTGACGCGCCCACGCTACGGCAGCAGTGATTTCCTTTTCTGTCACCAAAGCGCCTGCTTTCTTTAACTTTGGCTGCAACGATGCAAGAGAAGGCGCGGTGAGGGGTTTGAGATACAGCCCGTCGTCCATAGAAACAACCAGCGCTTTCGAGCCAAGCGTCTTTCGCAATTTCTTTGGCAGCGCAATGTTTCCGTTGCGAATAGTGATAATCATGGGCTTGTTCATGGCCTTATGATACATGAAGCCATGCACAAAAGCAACCTGAACATCCATCCGAGTTCCGACAAACGGCATTGGGATGGCTGCTGGAACAACAGCCAACCACCAACGTACAACTATCAACTAACAACGTTTAGGAGTTGACATCAATCTTGTGAAGCATCCATCCGTTGTTCTGTTCACAAGAAACGGAACCATGCATGGCTGCTCAATGGGAGTAGTCAGTTGTCTGTACTGACTAGGGCGTGCGAAGAATATCGTGCGTGCCAACTCTGCGTACGATCAGTGCGCCAGACAGAACCGTGAAGGTCAGACGATAGCCCTGCGTGACCCGCGCCTCGAAGATCTCACGTTCTTTCGGTTCCATTTTATGGATACGCAGCGATGGATGCCGGGGATTTACCACGAGTAACCTGAGCGTTTTCTCGACGCGCTTTTGGATGTCGTTCGGAAGACTGCGAAAGTCGCGCTCAAAGGGTCCGGTAACAACCAATTTCATCTGCCGCGCAGGTCTCGAATGAGCGCCTCGACATCCGAAAACGCCTTGGTGTTGCCGCTAGCAATGGCCTCGTCCGCTTCACGCTCTTTTGTCTGCCATTCCGGCGTATAGAAGTAGCGCTGATCCTTAGGAATCCGGCCTGTGGGAACAAGATAGACGCCCTTGCCCAGCACGGTCACTTCGAGCGTCGCGCCTTTCCGGAGTCGCAATGCACGAGTCACCGACGCTGGCAATGCTAGCGCACGGCGCGTTCCAAGTCGCACCGTCGCCGTCCCTGCTATCGTAATGTGTTGTACTTTACGCATAGGTCTTTCGTCAACTCGTAGTTTGATGGTACATGAAACGCCATTGAAAAGCAACCTGAGCATCCATCCAAGTTCCGCCACGCGGAATTGGGATGGCTGCTCAATGGGGAGCTGCCAAAACAGAAAGGAGGCCAATCATGGCCCCCGTTCAGTCGTTTTTCGATTCGCTCTCCACGCGGGAACGCGTGGAGCACACCCAGCTCCACGCCGCCCTCGGGCAGGCGCGGAGCAACTCGGCCCGGCGCACGGCGCGCTGGGCCATCGAACGGCTCGAGGCGCGCCACCGTGCGCGTCTCGCCGCGGCCGCCAACCGGCGGTCCGCGGTCGCGCCCATCGGCGCGATCATCAAGGCTCGGCCACGGCCGAGCAA
>CAYINT010000034.1:0-10620 GCA_964364875.1 uncultured Gammaproteobacteria bacterium
GCTTGAAGGCGTCTAAGCTTCTTACCGCTAAGGAATTGGGTGAAGGTTAGTAGATCTAGTAGGTGTGGTGGCTGGTGGTTTGCATAGCCGAGGTTTCGGAACCTCGGCTATAAGAAAATTGCGTAGGGCTTTTCTTTTCGAAAACATAACGGCGATAGCGCTATCGCCGTTATGAATGTGTTTTGTGGTACAATAGCGCCATGCCGAAACACGACACCGCACCATTCCTCACTGCGCTCGTCAGATGCGGGGTAAAAAAGTTCGTCCCTGTTCCCGAGCTAGGTGAGTGGAACAGGGAAAGGATTATTTCATCTTCATGGCTTCGAAAAGAAAAAAGTTCGTCATCATAGACGGTAACGCCCTCATCCACCGGGCATTCCACGCTTTGCCGCCTTTAACCACGGCCAAAGGTGAGGTGGTCAACGCAGTATATGGATTTACGTCAATCTTGCTGAAAGTGCTCAAAGAGATCAAGCCAGAGTATATCGCGGCAACGTTTGATTTGGCAGCGCCGACATTCCGCCACGCGGAGTATGAGGAGTACAAGGCAAAGCGCATCAAAGCGCCGCAGGAACTCTACGACCAAATTCCGCGCGTCAAAGATGTTGTCCGCGCCTTTAACATTCCGATCTTTGAGCAAGAAGGATTTGAAGCCGACGATTTGATCGGTACAGTGGTTCAAAAGTTCCACGACAAGCCGGTTGACGTCATCATTGTGACGGGCGACATGGACACCCTCCAGCTCGTCAATGACCACACAAAAGTGTACACGCTGAAAAAAGGCGTGGGCGAAACGACAATGTTTGGCCCTGCTGAAGTCCGCGAGCGGTACGGTGTAGACCCGGACCAGATTATTGATTACAAAGCGCTGCGCGGCGATCCATCCGACAACATTCCCGGCGTTCCCGGCATTGGCGAAAAAACCGCGACGGAATTACTGCAAACTTTCTATTCGGTCAAGGAATTGTATACTGCGATCGATGCGAACAGCAAAAAACTCAGTTCCATCAAACCGCGGATTCTGGATCTTTTGAAAGAGCATCGCACAAAAGCAGAACTTTCGTACAAGCTCGCGACGATTGTGACCGACGTTCCCGTTGATTTTGTTTTGAACGATTGCACGACACATTCCTACGACCGGCAAAAGGTCATTGATTTATTCCAGAAACTGGAATTCAAATCCCTGCTTGCCAAACTGCCGACCATGACGCTGTTCCAAAACGCCGAAACGCCGGCCGGGCAGCAGTCGCTGATGCCGACAACACCAAAATTGCGCGAGAACCTTCAGTACACCATCGTTACAAAAGAGCCGCAGTTCCGCGAACTTCTCAAACAACTCAGTTCCATCTCCAATGCTGCCGTGGATACGGAAACAACGGGAACCGATGTCATTGACGAACAATTGCTTGGCGTCAGCGTAGCCTGGAAAGAAGGCAAAGCGTTCTACATTGATCTTTCGCACAACAACGGCAAACGGTGGCTGCAAAAACTCCAGCCGTTTTTAACAAGTTCATCTGCGGCAAAATTCGGCCACAATATGAAGTTTGATTATCAGATACTGAAACAGGCAGGCGTCGAAATGGGACCGCTCACTTTCGATTCGCTCATCGCGTCGTACCTTTTGAGTCCCGGCGGCCGGCAGCACGATCTTGATACGCTCATCTTCAGCGAATTCGGCTATGAAATGATGCCGATTACGGAACTCATTGGCGCCAAAGCAACCGAACACTTACCCATGCGCGATGTTCCCGTGGACAAACTTGGCTGGTATTCCTGCGAAGACGCGGATTTTACGCTCCGCTTGGTGAAAAAACTCCGTACCGAGATTGCAGAGAAATCCCTGACGCATCTCATGGACAAAGTC
The DNA here is from genome assembly GCA_964364875.1 of uncultured Gammaproteobacteria bacterium. Classification (GTDB taxonomy): domain Bacteria; phylum Patescibacteriota; class Patescibacteriia; order CAZCGY01; family CAZCGY01; genus CAYINT01. The sequence goes on from CAYINT010000034.1 coordinate 1,865, forward strand.
GAAATGCCGCTCATCCCCATTCTCGCCGACATGGAGCTTGCCGGCGTGAAAATTGACAGCGAGTTTTTGCAAAGCATGTCGAAAAATACGCTGCGCAAACTTGGCAAGCTGGAAACATCCATTTATGAAGCAGCAGGAACACAGTTCAACATCAACTCGCCGCAGCAGCTCAAGGAAATTCTGTTTGACACGCTGCAGATCAGCACGGACGGGATCGGCAAGACGAAAACCGGCTTCTCGACTGCCGCCGCAGAGCTCGACAAGATGAAAGAAAAACATCCGATTATTGCCATGATCGTGGAATATCGGGAACTCGCGAAATTGCGCTCCACCTATCTCGAAGCATTGCCGAAACTGGTCAAGAAAAAAACCGGGCGCGTGCACACCGATTACAATCAAGCCGTCACGTCGACGGGCAGGCTTTCGTCATCAAATCCGAATCTGCAAAACATTCCCATCCGCACCGAGCTTGGCCGCGAAATCCGCAAAGCGTTTATTGCCGACCGAGGATTCCACTTGCTATCGGCCGACTATTCGCAAATCGAACTCCGGCTTGCTGCTGTTCTCGCCAACGATACAAAAATGCTTGAAGCATTCCGCAAGGGCGAGGATATTCATGCGAGAACAGCGGCTGACATTCACGGCATTCCGCTCGATAAGGTGACGAAAGAAATCCGGCGCACGGCAAAAGAAGTCAACTTTGGCGTGCTGTACGGCATGGGCGTGTATGGACTTGCCGGGCGCACGGGGATTTCCCGCGATCAGGCAAAGGAATTCATTGACCGGTATTTTTCCGTCTACACCGGCATTGCCGAGTACGTGGAAAAGACAAAGGAGCTTGCGCGTTCCCGCGGGTACGTCGAAACGCTCTTCGGCCGGCGCCGGTATATCACGGACATTAATTCCAGCAACCACCAGCTCCGTTCCGCAGCAGAAAGGATGGCCGTCAACATGCCGATTCAAGGGACTGCGGCTGACCTCATGAAACTCGCCATGATCGCGATCAGCCGGGAACTGCCGAAACTCAGTTCCGCCACCCGAATGATCCTGCAGGTGCACGACGAATTAGTGTTTGAGGTTCCGCAAGCCGATGTGGAGAAGGTCGGGAAGTTTGTGCAAGAAACCATGGAAATGATCGGTTCGGCAACGGCGCCATCGTTGCGATCTGTTCCGATTGTCACAGATGTATCGGTGGGGAAAAACTGGGGAGAAATGGGAAAAATCTCGCCATAGCAGAGGTTTGGGAACCTCTGCTATGATAAACGCATGCTCATCCTTCTCTCCGGCGACGATACGTTTCGTTCCCGCAAACGGCTGCAACAGTTGCGCGGAGCGTTCAAAACGAAATTTGACCCAACCGGGCTCAACACGGTGGCGCTTGATGGCGCAACCATGCTCGCTGGCCAGTTTGACGAACACAGCGCCGCTCAGGGTTTTTTGGCAACCAAGCGATTGTTGGTTGTGACCAACCTTGTGCATGAGGGCAAACAGGCCGTGCAGGAAGCCGTGCTTGCCTCGCTTGAAGAGCGTTCTGCCACTACCGAAAACATTATCGTTTTCTGGGAGGACGGTAGCGTTGAAGTGAAAAAGTCAGGAACGGCATTTGCCAAGTCCGCGCTTGCGCTTATCGAGTTTTTCCGGCAGCATGCAAAGCACGAAGTGTTTCCGACGCTCGAACCCGTTGCAGTGGAGCGGTGGATTGTGAAAGAAACCAAAGCGCGCGGCGGGTTGATCGAAAAACGCGCAGCGAGTCTTCTTGCCGCTGCCGTGGACAGCGATCTGTGGCGCGCTGACCGGGAACTGGAAAAGCTCGTTCGATACCGGCAAGGCCAACTCATTACCGTTGACGACGTGGGACAGCTGCTGAGCATTCCCGTCGAAGACACGGTGTTTCGTCTCACTGACGCGTTAGGACAACGCGATGTTGCGACTGCGGTCCGTTTGCTTGAAGACCAGTTTCAGCAGGGAGTTGATCCGCTTGCGCTGCTCCGGACGATTGCCTGGCATGTTCGAACGATAGTAACGCTCCGTTCCATCCTTGACCAAGGCCAAACACTGCGGAACGCTACGAAAACATTAAAGCTCCATCCGTTTGTGATCCAGAAAGCAAGCAAACAAGCCGAGTATTTTACTATGGCGGAGCTCATCGCCATTCACGACCAGTTGGTGATGATTGACATAAAAGTCAAAAGCACCAGCGTTGACGCAAAGCTGTTGTTTGATCTCTTGGCGCTTGCTTTTTCGCCCTCAGGGCGAAAACCGCTCAGGACTTCGCCGCTCGCAGCGCGTTGACTTTCCGCATCAAGCGGGACTTCTTGCGTGCAGCAGCGTTCTTCTTCAAAATGCCGTGCTGGGCGGCTTTATCGATTTTTTTCAGCGCAAGCCGTACAGTCTGTTCCGCGTCTTGGGAGGTACGCTCTGCCGCAAGGCTCGTTTTCTTCAGCAAAGATTTTAAGGCATCCTTTTCAGAGCGGTTGCGGGCCATGCGGATTTTTGTTTGGCGAATATGTTTGAGCGCTGCTTGCTTGTGGGCCATGAAAGAAAGTAAGAAGTAAGAAGGAAAAGTCAAAAGCAGGTGAGGAGAAATCAGCCACCCTGACGGAGAATAGCATGGCGCGTTTGCTTTGACAAGGGGGTTATTGGGCAATAAATATCGCGTCCGCGGTTGACGAACAGCGGGAGTTCGGTTTGTTTGTGCAGGAACGGATAGAGTAATGGTATGTTGTTCTCGAAACGACGGGCAGCCGAATCGTGTGGTTGTTTATAAAGGCATAATCGCTTTGCACATTTCCATATCCAGCCGTTGTTCCATAGTTGACGATGCCGTCTCCAGCTTCGCTTAATGTCCAATACACCGTTGCATATCCCGCCGTTTGGTTGACGGTACTATTCCCGATGGTCGGGCCATTCCGAAACGACGGTTTGCTGTCCCAAAGTTGCGTTTGTTCCGTCGTCGCCTTTCCCGTTCCCGTCGGATTATAACCGCCGGTCACTTCCGTGAAATCATCATATCCGTCAGTATCGCTATCTTTCACTTCAGGCTTGGTTTGGTATTTTATGACTTCATCATAGTCCGGCAATCCATCACTGTCGGTATCTGTTTTTGTTGGATCAGAACCGTACAATTGCTCTTGCGCGTTGTTTAGGCCGTCACTATCCGTGTCGGGAATAAGCGCTCCATCTGTTGCCGCGTTCACGTCCTTTGCGGTATTCGAATTTGTTCCGTTTACTGAAGACGTACTGGGCAACAGGCCTAAGGTTTGTGTCGGCGTCGGTGTTCCTTTTTCCGTATTTGCGCCTTCCACGTACTGTTTCTTTTCATACTCAGACATGCCATCAAAGTATTGAATTTCAAATATCAGTGTGTACGCATCACCATCTTTTGTATATCCATATGGTTTATCCGTGTACACATCGATGGTCTTGGGCGGATTTTCCGCGTATCGCTCGATAAGCGTGCAGGAGTAGTCATAGGATGTCCGTATACCTGTTCCATTCACGTTGGTATTCGCGGCGGTCGCATCTTTGCATTTTTGCGCTAGGCCCGGAAGTTCTTTGTTGAGTTGTTCAAGCGAATCAGGATACGTTTGTTGCTTGTCATGGTAAACGCTGAACACGCTTTTGAGCATCCGAATCTGCCCAGTCTGTTTTTCAAACTGTTGTTCCTCTTTCGAAATACCGTAGAGTAATCGCGTTGCTTCATCAAAGTCGATCGCGCTGTTTGGCTTGTCAACAGTCACTTTCTGATTGACGTGTTCCAGCGTCAATTGAAAGGACAAGGAAAGTTGTTTCCCTTTCAGCCGTTCCAGCGAGTCCGGCGGGACGAGCGCAAGCATCCATTTTGCCTGGCGCGGCATGCCCGTGCGCGGTTCAATCCAGATTTCGTAGGACGATTGTTCTGCAACATTTTTCAACAGTTTCTGCGTTGACGGATCTTTCAAGTTCTCAACCGCTTCATCAAGCTGCTTTGTTTCCTCGCCGCGTTTTTTTGCCCCGTCAATAATGTCCTGATAGACATCGGTGAGTTTTTCCGGATGCACGGTCAGGCGGTAGTGTTCCGTTTTTATTCCCGCGATGGTTTCTGCCGGAAGTTCTCGGTCAAGCGCAAACAGTCCACGCGAGAACACTGCGCGCAGCGTGTCCTGGGCAACGGCAGCGGTTTTCTTATTGTTCTCGTTATCCGCAAAGTCAAACGACAAAAACGATTCGGTGTCGCTTTTCTCGATCTTGATCCATTTGTTCTTAACGGCGGAAAAGTCGAAAAAGAAGAGCGCCGGAAACTTTTTTACAAAGACGTAGAGCGGGTCGCCGATTTTGCGCCCTTCCACCGATGCTTCCAGGGTAAGATCGCCGCCGGTGTAGGAGCCGTCAATCGTGACAGAACCGTTGCCGCCTTTCTCTGCTTCCGTATCCGCATACAGCGTCATGCCGGCATTAAGCTGCAAGTCCGTCGGCACGGAACGCAACAAGGTTTCTTGGTCGAGCAGCGGAAACGTCCACCCGCTTTCCGGAATGAGTTCGTCGAGATTCGTGTTGAGATTTTTCGTCAGCGGTTGCGCTTTCGGATCGCGCGGTTCTGTCGCAAGGTGCACGCGAATACCGTACTGCGCGTTTTTAATATTCGCAATGCTTGCTGCCATCTTGTCGGCAAGGCTCGCCGTGTTTGGTTGCAAAAACGGCAGGTGCAGATACCCCTGGCTGTACGCAACATATCCAACGCCGCCTCCAGCGAGAACGACAATGCCTGCAATGACAAGCCACAAGCCGCGTTTCAAGTGGTGAGTGAGTTGTTTCGGCGCTGGCGGAATGGTCGGTGGCTCGAAGGTGTTGGAACTTTGCGGAAGAAAATTCATCAGGGTGGGTATTGGTTTCGGTGATCAGTCTACCATAGCGTTCTTGTGTTGTCTGCGGGAACAGAAAACAAAGCAAAAGGAAAGAGTCACGCACGGCGCGCTTCGAGAAGGATATGTTCTGGCCGACAACTTGACCATGTGTCTATTCCAGCCTAGGCTGGAGGTACGTTCGTAGTACTCATCGTTCCGGTGGAGGAGGGAGGAAGATGGCAAAGAAGTCAGTGGCAAAGATCCGTCGTCGACGTCCTGCGATCAAGAAAGTGCCGGAAGATCTTTGTCCGACGACTTGGGAGCTTGAGGTGTTAGCGATGGTGGCCAGGCGGCACAGTTTCCGTTCATTCGGGGGCTGCCAAGGAACACGGGCGTTCCGTGGGATCACGTCCTCGTTCCTGAGACAACGGAGCGCGATGACCGGCGGATGTCAAACAGCACAAAGGACTGGGGCATCCTGTCATAACGGCGAAGCCCCACTTTTCATTTCAAGAACAATCAAACGTTCAATGCGCGCACCGTAAAGATGCGGGGACGGCAAAGTGCTTGATTGCTGTTGCGAAAAGCTTTTGAGGAACACCTTCGCACGAAAAGTTGGTTTTCCTGTTTCCTATTTGGGCAAAAGAGAGCAATGTGCTTTATACACTATTGCCCCAAAGAGAGAAGGCTTGTGGAGAATACGTCATACGTTCAGTATTGTTTTTTGATGGTAGTACGAAGGCGGAAATCTTGTTTCCACCGAGAACGTCGCGGACAAGATCCGCAGCTTTGAAAATTATCGTCTCCTTCCCGTTCCCGCGTGCTTTGTTGCTTTCTGCAGTTCCGCAACGCGGATCCCTCTCCCGCCATCGGCGGGATCGGGATGACAAAATATCGTCATTTGCGCTTTAACGTCATGCTTGATGCTTTGCGCAGTTCCGCAATCTGATCGCGCAGCACCGCAGCTTTTTCAAACTCCAGCGCCAATGCTGCAATCTCCATCTGCGCTTCGAGTTCCTTGATCAAGTGTTGGACTTCGCTTTCCGGAATCTTGCGAATGTCGATCTCCGGCACGTCTTCCAGTTCCCGCTTTTTGCCGGCTAAACGCTCATCGCGGATTGCTTTTTGAATACCGGTCGGCGTGATGTGATGTTTCTTGTTATACGCAGCCTGGACTTTTCTGCGCCGCTCGGTTTCCGCGATCGCGAATTTCATGGAATCGGTCATGCGGTCGGCATACATAATGGCATGCCCGTCAATGTGGCGTGCTCCACGGCCCATGGTCTGAATAAGTGCCTGCGATGACCGTAAAAACCCTTCTTTGTCCGCGTCCAATATTGCCACCAGCGACACTTCGGGCAAATCAAGGCCTTCGCGCAGCAAATTAATTCCGACGACAACATCGTATTCGCCAAGCCGAAGATCGCGTAAGATTTCCAGCCGTTCCATCGTGTCTACTTCGGAATGGAGGTAATGCACTTTTGTTCCCGCCTCTTCAAGATATTCCGCTAAATCTTCCGCCATGCGTTTTGTCAGCGTTGTCACGAGCACGCGCTGTTTGTGTTTGACGCGCTTCCTGATTTGTTCCATGAGATCATCCACCTGGTTCTTCGTCGGTTTCACTTCGATGGTCGGATCAAGAAGTCCGGTTGGCCGAATGATCTGTTCCGCAACCTGTTTGGATTTGCGCAGCTCCTGTTCCGCGGGCGTCGCAGAGACGTACACTGCCTGATGTATCCGTTCATTAAACTCATCAAACTGCAATGGCCGGTTGTCGAGTGCCGACGGAAGCCGGAATCCATAATCAACAAGAACAGATTTTCTCGACTGGTCGCCTGCGTACATTCCCCGAATCTGTGGTAAGGTCATGTGTGACTCGTCAATAAAGAGAAGAAAGTCTTTCGGAAAATAATCAATAAGCGTGTAGGGCGGTTCACCGGGCTTGCGGCCGGAAAAAAAGCGGGAATAGTTCTCGATGCCGCTGCAATACCCAACCGTTTCGATCATTTCCAAATCAAACATCGTGCGCTGCTCGATCCGTTCTGCTTCAAGCGGCTTGTCGTGGGCTTGAAAAAACTTTACGCGCCCCACAAGTTCCGACCGAACCTGTTTGATGATGTTCGGGAGTTGGCTTGCTTCCGTCACAAACTGTTTTGCCGGGAAAACCGTTATACCGCGCTCTTCTGAGATAACTTTTCCGGTCAAGGTATCAATGATGCCGATCTTTTCCACTTCATCACCGAAAAACTCGAACCGTACCGCGTCATCAGAATAGGAAGGATGCAGCTCAACAACATCGCCGCGTACGCGATACGTGCCGCGATGAAAATCAATATCATTGCGCTCGTACAGGTTTTTACGCAGCTCGTTGAGAAATTCGTTTCGTTTCACCTTTTGTCCGACAACGACACTATAACTGATGTTCTGATACGCGTCGGGCGAACCAATGCCGTAAATGCAGGAAACCGATGCGACAATAATGACATCGTTTCGCGTCAGCACATCCCGCGTGGCCGCGTTCCACAAGCGGTCAATTTCTTCATTGATCTGCGTTTCTTTTTCTATGTATGTATCCGTTCTCGGGACATACGCCTCCGGTTGGTAATAGTCGTAGTATGAGACAAAGTAGTTGACGGCGTTGGTTGGAAAAAATTCGCGGAATTCCGAAGCAAGTTGAGCAGCAAGGGTTTTATTGTGCGTGATGATCAGCGTCGGCTTGTTCACCTTGGCGATGACATTGGCCATCGTGAATGTTTTGCCGGAACCCGTGACGCCGAGCAGAGTCTGGTCGTGGTACCCGCGTTTCAGGCCAGCAAGAAGCTTCTCAATCGCTTGGGGCTGGTCGCCCGTTGGCTTGAAAGGGGATTCCAATTTAAACTTTTCGTGCATAGTCTATGTATTGTAGATGACCGCAGCGCAGGTGTCGACACCTGCGCTGCGGCCAGGCGCTCCAGTCGTGGACTCGAACATCAATCCCCTCAAACACCCAATCGGTTCCACCATGAATAGAGTGTTGCCGAAGTCTCTTATTGTTGTCCAAAAACGATGACAAAGTAAAAGCAAACAAATTAACCCTGCACCAACGGGAAGCCACGGCTGTGAAGGTGGGGCGGAACATTGCACGCATTGCAAAGTGTAATACACCGAAGCCATGAAGCCGTGGTGCGGGGTGAACAAACTTGTTAACCAGTTTTGACGGCATAAAAGAGAAGAACCGCCGCGCGCTATTCATAAGCGACACGACGGTTCCATGTTTCTTCCACACTCGTTGCGGCGTCTGGGCTCAACGTAAGCCCGTAGCCGACAAACGCGGTGTGGGTTGTGGCGCTATGACGCCCTGAGAAGGCCGAGGTTCAACCCCGCAAGGAGCGTACAGCTCGCCGCACAGTCTTCGTACACCTTTCCCCGACTCATGAGCTCGAACCAGTCCTCGACCGGCATGAGGACGAGCGCGAGGTACTCGGTGTCATCGAGCTTACTCGGCCCGGGCTGGATCGGCATGGCCACATGCCCGAGGTACGGGAAGTACCTCGTGGAACTCTGGCGTCCGCTGAGTGGGATGCCGTTGGGGCTGAGCGGAGTGATACTCGCCAGTCTCATTCCGGTTTCCTCCTCGAACTCCCGCTTCGCGCAGGCGCCCATGGGGTCGTCGCCGGCGAGCTCGGCCTTGGTCGGCACGCCTGATGGCATGCACAGACTCAGGCTCTCGCTACCGTGCTTCCACTCCCCGACGAGCGGGATGAGCGGACCGTGCTCGTCCGACGGCACGATCGCGAAGACCGTCGCCCAGTTCTTGCCCACAGAGCGGAAGCCGACGAAGGGCTTGCCGTTGGGCTGCTTGAGCTGCACGACCTCGCTCTTCGGGCCGAAGCGCTCGGCGTCGGCGCGCTCCTGCTCGGAACGCTCACCGGCCAGGTAGTCGGCCATGGTCAT
>CAYINT010000035.1:0-10604 GCA_964364875.1 uncultured Gammaproteobacteria bacterium
GCACAACTGAAACAAAAGAACGCCTTTTCAGGCGCCAGAAAGGTAACGGTATCCGGCAATCCTCCGCCCGTGTTCCCGCGCGGAGGTCTTCGTATCCAGGCAGACACCCCCAAGCCCACCAGGAGAGATCGGCGCGGCAGTTCTTGGTTTTCCAAGGTAGAAACTGCCAGCAACGAGGGACTTGCAGTATTCCAAAGATTTGGAGATCCTTGCCCGCACCGTCCCCTCGCGCAGGCAGGATGAGCAGGTTTGCCGTCTCGTCAGAGTACGGACTTTAGCCCTGGACGTTCCCTACTCTAGAATGCCGTCATCGGGCCACGCCTCTTCTTCACCATCCTTCCTTCCTCCGTAGTTGATTGTGAGAAGAGCGTGCGAGGCGGACGAACGATGGCCGAGATTCGGGGAACCGCGATGGGTTCCTCGAGACCGCCGACACCGCCCCGCACCGCTGACAAAGAAGCAGTGTACGCTTCACATGAGGTTTGTCAAGTGGAATACAAAAATAATGGCTATAGTTAGCCATTATATGATCTTTGGCACAGTGAATACAGCGAAGAATCAAGCTGTAAAAAATACCCCGCAGGGCACGGCCAGCACAATTTCACAAAGCTTTCTGATTTGTCGTTAACACAAACCAATCGGGCAACAATCTGTCTGGTTATTTATTCCCGTAATTACGGGATGTTATCGGGGCTGCTTGCGTTAAGCAAACGAATCGTCCGGACAAAGGTAAGCACGATTGCAACCACAAGCAGCAGGTGAATATAGATTCCACCGATGCGCATGATTAATCCCAGCAGCCACAGCGCAAAAAGGAACCCCGCTATGGCGTATATCAGCATGATACATTGCCCCCCTGACACATGGATGTTTTTGCTGCGGTGTGTCTTGCCTGCAGCTAGTAACTATGACCCTGTTAGAAACGCCTGTCAAGCGCAAAAAACTCAGATATTCCCCGAAATGAGAACAACGTCAGCCATAGCTATCCACTTTGCGCGCGGGAACAAGGCAGACAGCAAACAGAATCTATACCCGAAGGCCGCGCAAGAGAAAGGATCGCTTGTGGAGAACGAGGTTCTGAAACAATAACCAAAACCGGCGGGAAGGAATCGTCCTGCTCCGTTCTCCGAGTTACTGTTTTTGTTCTTCTATTCCGATAAGCTTGATACGGATATGATCCGGCAGCGATGGCGTGCGAAACGTCCAAAATGGCGAGAAGCGCACGTCGACGGAATCGATATCCTGGAACTGCGAGAAATAGGACCGGACATCCGACCTGCTGCGATTGGTAAGATGTTCTGCATCGAAAATAGGGTTGTTTGCTTGGATCATCGTACGGATCGTAGCGCGGACCGAGACAGACGCCGTGTGCTGTTCCGCCGACGATTCTTTGATTGTCAGAGCTGGTTGTTTGTCAACACCAAGAAACCGATAGCCGGAGCTGAGCTGCGCGCGCACTTTCTGTTCCATCAGCGCGTCAAAAGCTGCTTTGTCGCCGGCAATCGCGGTCAAAGACGTACTGACGGTATACGGAAACGTGGCTGCCGTATCGCCGACCACCGCGCCCGGCTTGTCCGTGATTGCGGAAGCCGCGACGGCAAGCACGTTCCACGACTTCGTGTCAGGTTGTCCTGCAACGGCTTTGGCGAGTTGTTCCTTGCCATCGTTTTCCAGTTTTGCCACGGCTTCTTTGCGCGCGGCAACGAGGGCTTCCTGCGTAACGCCAACCACCGTTTTTGTGCCGCCGGTAAACGCCTGCGTACTCTCACCGTAAATTTTGTCTTTCAGACCGGGCCAGAGTGCGACAATCTCAAAGCGCGATGGAGCGATTTCGCCGGATTTTCCCAGTTGGTCGGCTTCCACCTTTGCATCAACAGTTCCGCCGACTGGAACATCCACGCGCTGTGTTGTCCGAAAAAGCACGCCTTCTTCCGAAAGAAGCCGCGTTCCCGCCTGAAGCGGCTGCGTTTTGGACCAACGGTTGATGAGTGTTACCGTTCCCGTTGCTTTTGCCGGCTCCTCGGACGTGGACGCCGATGTTGCAGCGCCGGTCACCGTCGCGGATACAAGTTGCGCGAGAACGGTTCCCGTGATTTCGTTTTTCACCGCTTTCGCGTCCGTATCGTCAGCAGGTTGCGGTCCGACCGTGACGGACACGGTCAGCGTCTGTGTTTGCGGTTTTGTCGTGACGACGATCGTCGTTGTTGCAAAGGCAAAGTACACAACAACGGCCAGCACAATCAACGTGAGTCCAAGAAACAAGAGCACTTGGCGCCGGAAAATCGTTGCCGTATAGACCGAACGTCGTTTTACTTTTTTCTTTGTCACGCGAGTGCGGTTATCCGGAAAGCATTTGCTCCGAGCAGGTGTTCCACCTCCTGCATAAGCTGCTGCGTACAGTGTACACGATAATGCGTTTCAATGCGACGGGCGCCGTTGGTGCCAGCGATAGTCAAAAAGACGCGGACATCGCCCGGATGATTACGCAGAAGCGTTTTGAGTCTTTCAAACAGACGCGGTTCTGACCGTGCGGGAACGACAATCGAAACACTCTGCGCAGGTTCTGACCGTGCGGGAACGCTTTTTGCGGAGTGAAACTGCTGTGGAAGGTTGTCCGGCGAAAATTCCCAGGCTTCGTTGACCAGTACTTTCATAACGCCATCCTTGTCTGAAAGCTTTCCTTCTACCAGCACGACCTGATCGATTTGCCAGATCGTGGGTTTTCCTTGAAGCACTTTCGGAAACACCAGCAGTTCCAGTGACCCAGTCATGTCTTCCAACCGGACAAAAAGCATCGGCTCGCCGGTGCGCGTGAGAATTTTCTGAATGTTGGTCACCAACCCGCCAAGCCTGACCGTAGAACTGCGCCTGCCGTGGTGGCAATCCACGCATGAGGTCGTGACTGCTGACAGTAATTCCGCATGGGATTGTAGAGGATGCGAAGAAATGTAAAGGCCGAGAAGCTCCCGCTCCCATGCGAGTTTCTGTTTCTCATCCGCAGGCTCAACGTCCCGCAACCGCAAGCTCGGCGCGTTGTCCATCGGCAACATGCCAAAGAGATTTGTTTGGCCGTTGAACGCAGCGGTCTCGCTTGCCTTGGCATAGTGAAGCAGCGTATCAACATTGCCGATAACCTGATTTCTTTCTGCAAGGCTGTCGAGCGCGCCGGACTTCGCCAGGCTTTCCAAGGATTTTTTGTTGAGATCCTTACTGTGAACGCGGCTCAAGAAATCTTCGAGGGACGAAAACGTGCCGTTGGCTTTGCGTTCCGCAATGATCGTCTCAACGACGTGTTCGCCCACATTCTTGATGGCGTTGAGTCCAAAGCGAATACGCCGCAGTTCCGCGCCTTGCTCATCCACAACCACCGTAAAGCTGCCAAAACTTTCATTGATGTCTGCCGGCAGGACCTGGAGTCCCATCTGGCGGCATTCCTCGACTTCAATGGCAATCCGATCCATATTGTGCTGGTCTGAGGAAAGGAGTGATGCCATAAACTCGGCCGGATAATTCGCCTTAAAGTATGCGGTCTGATACGCGATGAGTCCATAACAAGCGGCATGCGCCCGATTGAACCCATATCGGGCAAATGGTTCGATAAATGCGAAGATGTGTTCCGCGGTTTCCCGGGCAATCCCGTTTTTCACTGCGCCATCCACAAACTTCACGCGCTGTTCTCCAAGCAGCGAGGCGATTTTCTTTCCCACCGCTTTGCGCAGCACGTCAGCCTCGGCCATGGTGAAGCCGGCAATGTCACGGGCAATCTGCATGACTTGTTCCTGGTACACGGCAACGCCATACGTTGTTTCCAAGATCGGTTCCAGTTTCGGATGGATGAAGCTCGTTGCGCGTGTGCCATGTTTGCCCTCGATAAACTGCGGGATAAATTCCATCGGGCCCGGCCGGTACAGGGCGACCATGGCAATAATATCTTCCAGCGTGGTTGGTTTGAGTTCCTTGAGATACCGGCGCATGCCCGCGCTCTCCAGCTGAAAAACGCCGATCGTCTGGCCTTTTTGCAGCAAGCGGAAAGTTTTTCGGTCCTCAAGGTTCAAGCGGTCAGTGTCAACTTTGATGCCCCGAGTTTTTTCGACAATCTCGATGGCTTTTTGCAGGATTGTCAGGTTTGACAAACCCAAAAAGTCGATTTTCAAAAGGCCGAGATCTTCCACCGGATGCAGGGAGTATTGCGTGATAATGGCGTCATCGTCCTGACCTGCCCGTTGCAACGGCACGTATTCCACAAGCGGGTCTTTCGTGATGACAACGCCACAGGCATGGCGGGACGCATGCCGCGCAACGCCTTCCAATTTCTTCGCGCTGTCCAACAGCCGTTTTGCGTCGGGATCGTTTGCATAAATCTCGCGAAGCTCCTGCACCGAATCGAGCGCAGTTGAGAGGTCGGTAAACATCGGAATGAGTTTTGCCACGCGGTCGCAGTAAGAATAGGGGAGTCCTAACACCCGGCCGACATCGCGGACCGCAGCGCGGGCGGCCATGGTTCCAAACGTGATGATGAAGGCAACATGATCTTTGCCGTATTTGCGTTCCGCGTACCGGATGACTTCGTCGCGGCGGATATCTGCAAAGTCAATGTCAATATCCGGCATGGACACGCGGTCCGGGTTTAAAAACCGTTCAAACAGCAAGTTGTAGCGAAGCGGATCCACGTTTGTGATGTTCGTCAAATATGCGACAATCGAACCCGCAGCAGAACCGCGCCCGGGACCGACGACAATGCCCTGGTTTTTTGCCCAGTTGATAAAATCTTGGACGATCAGGAAGTATGAAGCGAAGCCCGTTTTTTGAATGACCGACAGTTCATAATTCATTCGGTCAATGACCTCCGGGCCATAAGCATGCTCGCCATACCGTCGCTCCAATCCGGCCTTGCAGAGTTCCCCCAGGTACTGGTCGGGCGTTTTGTCGTCAGGGGTTGGAAAATGCGGGAGCTGGGTCACGCCGAGGGGGATCTCGACGTTGCATTGCTCGGCAATCTTGAGGGTATTTTCGATCGCCTCCGGCGTATCGGCAAAAATCTTTGCCATTTCCTCAGACGGTCGCATGGTCATATTTTCGCCCATATAGGTCATACGGTCTTTATCTTCGATGTGCCGTTTGGTCTGAATGCAGAGGAGAATATCCTGCGCTTCAGCGTCATCTTCAGTCAGGTAGTGACAGTCGTTGGTCGCGACAAGAGGCGTTTCTGTTTCTCGTCCAAGCCTGATGAGCGCGTCGTTCAACGTCGCCTGTTGCGGCAGCGTAGGATGGTACTGGAGTTCTAAATAGAAATCTGCGCCAAAAACGTCTTTATACCACGCGACAGCTTCCCGCGCTTCATCCAGGCGGCTGCTGAGCAGCAGTGTCGGAATGTGGCCGTGTAAACAGGACGTAAGACAGATAAGCCCTTCGTGGTATGCTTTGAGCGCAGCGAGATCAATACGCGGCTTGTAGTAAAAACCCTCAAGGTGGCTCAGCGTACTGAGCTTGATGAGGTTTTTATAACCGATCGTGTTTTTGGCAAGGAGAATAAGGTGGAACGGACGGTCATCCACCTTTGCTTGTTTGTCCGAAAGATTGTGACGCGCAAGGTAGGCTTCAATCCCGATAATTGGTTTCACGCCGGCCTGCCGGGCTTTTTGATAAAACTCCACGGCACCGTACAAGACGCCGTGGTCGGTCAGCGCAACTGCCGGCATGCCGAGTTCCTTGGCGCGCCGCACCATAGCGTCGATTTTTGGCAAGCCGTCGAGAAGGCTATAGTGCGAGTGGTTGTGGAGGTGAACGAAATTCATGATGCAACTGATTCAGGCTGACGATTTTCCCTGTCGCAAAGTTTTTTTAGCCCTACCTTCAATCTAAATCTAAAAACTTCCAATTTTTCAGATTTCTCGGATCGTATGAATACTTTTTGCTATCGTTATATCGCCAGCTATTCTTGTCTTTGATAACAATTCCGCCAAAGAGCTTTTTGCTTTTTTTATTTTCCGCCGCGATGTATTCTGCTAATCCTTCGGCACACTCTGTTGCGGTTTTTGCGTAAATACCGCCCTTCGTATCAAACAAACAAAGACGTCCGTCAGTGAGCATCACGACAAAATCAAGGTAAAAGAGTTTTTCTTGTTCATTTTCAACATACGGCACGGCAAAAAATGAACCGTCCTGTTTACCGTTCTTAAACCACCACTGCACTTGTTTTGCTTTTTCCAGATACTCGATAAACGCTACCTCAATCTCGCTATCCTCTTCGAAAAGCGAGAGATTGTTCGTGCCCCTTGTTTTTGCAAAGTATGGCTGCATGACTGATTTTTTGTACTCTTTTCTCGCAAAAAACTTTTCATAATTGATAGCTTTTGGCACATTCCACGGATTGTCGTTTTGTATTACTTCTTTCTTCCCCTTCCCAACTTTTTCTTGGTACAGTTCCAACGCTTTATTGATGGTGTTTGTGACTCTTTGTTTTAGCGCATCATCAGAAAGAACGGCCGCCTGGATGAACGGCCATTGGTCTTCGTCGCGCCGAGCTCCAAAAACGGTATAGATTGAGTCGTTGATTCTTTTTATTGAGCGAGTTTCTGGAGCAAAATCTCCCAAATTGTCTCGGACGAACATATCAAAAGCAAACTGCAGCTCACCTTCCGTTTTGGGGATAGTGAATGTCGGCGCTTTGATGTTGCCGATTGCCACATCTGGATTTTTTACGGACACATCTTTCATCACTTTTGTCTGTATTGCTTTAAACGAAACTTTTTTAGGAAGATGTTGATCCTTTCCAGCTTCAAGAAAGATCGGTAAAAAATCCGCAGAGAGTCTGGTTTCTTCTCTGAAGCGCTTTGCGTGATATGAAACAAGGTCAATATCCTGGTACTCTTTGCGCCGATAGCTGGTCAGGGGCCGGATGCCGGATGATGCGCCCTCAATAATCCTTGTGTTAATATCCGGCAAACTGGTAAAAAGATAGGCGATATTCAGCTCGTCGTCGGTAAAGTGCTTGTGCTCCGGCATTCTCATAATGCGTCCCAGCGTCTGAATGGAAAACGTCATGGTCTCGTCTCTCCATTGCCGGAACAACACCAAAATCGCAGCGCGCGGACAATCCCAGCCAAGCGCAATGGCCTGTTTGAAGATCAGCACATCCACATCGTTTTCGTTCTTCTCGATATTCACGAGATTCGTCTTGTTGTCTTTTTCAGAGAGATACACGGCCAACCTTCCGTTTTGACGTGTGTAACCGTATTTTCGAAGCAACAATTCCACTTCCTCTCGCTTGTCGGGCATGCCTTGCTTAGTGTCTGGCAATTGCACGAGCAACAATGGATTGACTCCCGAACCTTCCTTTTCCAGTTGCTTTTTGAGTGCAAGCCGTTTTTGCAAGGCTGCTTTCAAAACCAATTCATCGGCCGTATGATCGCTTTTTCTTGTATCAATGACATACTCTTCAAAGCCCGGATTGATGACAATTTCCTTTTTTATCATTTCTTCCGCCCTGACATCCTCAATATCCACGGTGACTTTTTCGTCATGATCGGCAATCTGCGGCGTGGCTGATACTTCAATGGTCAGTTTGGGGTCAATGTTTTGTATCAGCGCTTTAGAGTTTTCACTTTTGGCCGTGTGGTGGCTTTCATCAATGATCAGAATGATGGTCCGGCCATCGTCTTTTGTGCGTTCAATGACGGCGGAGAGATTGTTATCCCGTTCATTTGCCCGCACAATCACTTTTTCTTCGTTATTGATGCTGGCCCAATTGAGAAACAAGATCTCGTTTTTTCTGATTCTTCTTTCCTCAAGCTCATGAAAGTATGAACAGCGCAAGCCCATGCCTTTGTCTTCGTAAAACTTTTTCAACGTATCATGGCTTTGGTCGTGCAATTTATTGACAGCAATCCAGACAAACGCAAAAGTTTTTCCGTCCGTTCTGGAATACGGATCGCAAAAGCGCATCATCCATTCGGCCATCATCAACGTCTTGCCAGAACCCGTCGGCGCTTTGAACACCAAAATCTTGCCGCCGTCTTTTGCCAGCAAACTGTTTGCCTTGTCCCGCAATTCGTCAATCGCTGCTTCTTGGTAATTTTTGAAGGTAACCCACATGGAGTTAGTAGATCAAAATAGTGTTTTAGACATTTTTTCCACGCCAGCAATCAACTCTTCAATCTCTTCTTTTTCCGGCTCTGCCTTCTTATTATGATCACACAAATTTCTCAAATCAGCGAGATGTTGGATAAATCTCCAATCTTTCACCTCAATAACGTCTTTATCTTTAAGTAATTGATTGTAGTCGTTAATTCCGGCGTCTTTTTTAGTAATCTTGAGATTATGATTATCACAAACTTGTGCAAGATGTTTTTCTAAAACAACCCCGGCTATTGCCCCAGCACCGCGTACAAAACCTTTTTTGTTCAATTCCTTTGCCGCTTCTAATTCAGAATCAAATAGATCGGCTTGTACCAATTGTTTAATATCAAAAAGTGAACTTTTAAATCTTTTTTGGCATGCTTTGACTATATTTAATTGATTAGTAAAAAGAGATTTTGCAAAATCAATTTGTTTCGCAGGTATTTCGTCAAAAACCAAACTTATGCCCTCACTTCTGGGCGGTGTATACGTTATTGCTTTTTTCAATGAATCATTTTTCTTATTTTCATAATAATTTTTAAAATCTACTAATCTGTCGGGAAGCACTACTTTGACTAAACATAATGCCTCTGAATACCAAATCTCATATTCTTCTCGAAATCTCAACAAATTGTCGTTTTCACCTTCTAAATATTTCAATAAAACGTGACCGCCCCGTGTCAACTTTTCAATATCAGTTTTAAAACTTTCTAAGTTCGAGGTCATATTTTTACTTAAATATCTCCCGATACACTTTCAAAATCACTTCTGGTATGGCGCACAGCTTGACTTTGTTTTTCATATCAGCAAACTCCGCCGTATGCGGATCGTCGGTCATGGAAAAAACATAAGTGTTGAAATGCCCTTTGATTTTTTTGACCGCTTTTTTGTAATCAGCAATAGCGTCCTCGTGAAAAATAATACCAAGATACGTATGGGTGTTCTTAAAAATCTTGAAATCTCCGCCGTCTTGCACTGGTTCAAAAGCATTCTCGTGAATACACAGCATTTCGGTTGATTCGTTGACTAGTTTGTGCTTGTTTTTGTCCGTCGGCTCGGCTTCCACAAAATCGCACACATAGTATTTCAAATTGCCACCAAGTCCAGCAACATTCTCGCCTTTAGTATTTTTATAGCCCTTGATCACTTTTTTGATGCGCGGATAAGTAATCCGTCGGCAAATACCTTGCTCTTCAATTTCTTTTTTATTCAAACCTTTAGCCCCTAGCACTTTTTTAAGTCCGTTAAGTTCGTTGTTCGTACATAGAACAAACTGTCGATTACCGGCGTCTTCTTTATTTAATTCCAAAACCGCATGTCCGGTAGTTCCGGAACCGGCAAAAAAGTCTAGGATGGTCGCGTTACGATTTTTATTTAACTTTATAATTTGTTTTATCAGACGAGAGGGTTTAGGTGTATCAAAAGTAATATCACCATTAAAAAGATTTTTAAGCTCTTGGGCAGCTTCTCTAGTTGTACCAACATCCTTACCAAACCAAATTGTTTCAGCGGCACGACCATCAAGCGTATTTAAATAAATTTTGCGAATTATTCTGGTTTCATCTTTACTAAAAATAATCTCGCCAGATTTCATTTTTTCATCTATAGTTTCTTTACTCCAACGCCAACCATTTTCGGGCGGTTTAATAATCTTGCCGGATGGAGTCTTTATATCAAAAATCAAATTGGGTCGATACAAAGCATTCCTTACATCTCCCGAGCGCCAAGGCCCTCTGTGATCGCTGTCCGGATTCGAGTAATTCTTATTGTGTTCTTCTGTTCTAGCCAAAGCATTTAGTTCAAATTGATCTGATTTTTGATAGCAAAAAATATAGTTGTGGTGTACAGAAAAAGTATCAGTATATCCCTTTGGTTGAACACTGTGTTGCCAAATAATAATTGCAACAAAGTTCTCATCTCCAAATATTTCGTCACAAAGCATTCGTAGTGGAGCTTGTTCGTTGTCATCGATATTAATGAAAATTACTCCGTCTGCTTTCAGAAGGTTTCTTGCAAGTTTCAAACGCTTCTCCATAAAAGAGAGCCATTTGCTATGTCGAAATGGATCTTCGGGGTCAACCATCTTATCGTTGTAAATAAAATCGTTGTTGCCTGTATTATACGGCGGATCAATGTAGATAAGGTCGATTGCTTCTTGGTGGGTAAAGTTCAAAACAGCAAGCGAGTGATAGTTATCGCCTTCAATGAGAAAATTCACAGGCTTTGATGAGTCCGTTGCAATTTCCTTTGTCTCTACTTCTTTCAAAACAGGAAACGGCTTACCTGCCATTTCGTTTGGAAACATCTCGCTTGGCGTGTGTGCGTCGGGATTGATGAGAATGTCAATTTTTTCTTCAGGCAAATCCCTATGCCACACAAGGCCGTATTTCGTTTCTTTGATACGGCGAAGTTCCTTGATGAGTTCCTCTTTCGACCAGTTGTCGTAACTGATTGTACGTGACATAGAACAAACTACTCAATGACGT
>CAYINT010000036.1:0-10367 GCA_964364875.1 uncultured Gammaproteobacteria bacterium
ACTCTGAGTCCGATTATGATCTTTCAACAGTCCGATTTTGAATTTTAAATAACAATTTATCTCAGACTATTGACAAAAAGACCGTCCCGGTATATCCTGAAACGTTCGTTCTTTACAATGGAACGGTTTGTGATGACAGCGGAATTGTGGGTATTTTCGTGATTATTTGAACTGCCCAGAACTCCGCTGTCATCGATGTGTATATGCGGAACGGCGTCCAGCCGAACTGGACACTGCTTTCGGAGGGGGTTCATCAATGTCAGTAAGCGTCGTAATGATCCGCCACCTGTTCAAGCCGGTCGGTCTCAAGGGTCCTGCTGCGGACGCAATCTGCCCCGAGCGTGGGCCCAAGCTGCTGGCCCAGGTTCGCGCCACGCTCGGCATCACGGCACCGACGCTCGTCGCGCACTCGCCGATGCTGCGGACGCGCCAACTCGCCACCCTGCTCTTCCCGGACGCGCCGAAGCTGCAGCTCGATCTGCTGGGCTACGAATGGCTGCGTCCAATGTACGGCGACCCGTACGAGAGTTGGGCCAAGATGGAGGAGTCACTCGAAATCCCCGTGACCACCGCCACGGCGCAACAGGTGTATGACCTGTGGCCCGAGGCACGGTCGATCGAGCTCGTGATGGCTGGAATGGTGCGTGGCCTTTGTCTCCGTGCGATCCAGATCGATGGATCCGGCGACGCAGCCGTCGTGGTCATCGGGCATACGGGTCTGCTCGAGATGCCATTCCCAGAGGACGATCGCAATCAGATCGTGATGCTGGGAGAAGGGCACATCCTGGCCTTTACCCACGAGCCAGAGGACGACCGCATCAGCACGGCCGCTCCGGACCTCTACCAACCTGCCGATCTCTTCCCCGACATCGCACCCGAGGCCATCGAGCTGGAGACGCACCCCGCTGACAGGCCACCATACCTCTAGGCAAAACCATTCCCGCTGCCATCACATTGATGCGCAGCTCACCGTTCTTCACCCGTGGGGGCGATGATCGCCGCGTTCATGATGTATTGAACGCCTGCTGGTCTCGCCCTCGTTGTTTTTTATGCTGCCTCTGCAAGTTCTGTTTGCTGCGCAATTCTTTCCAAAAGTTCCCGATCAAGATCCTCTTCAAAACGGAATTGTTCTTTGCCATCCGCGCCATTTTTGATATAGGATATGTGGATGGATGGCTCGCTACTTTTACCATGGTTTTGAATGCGCAGTTGAAAACCTTCGGCAAATCCAAATCCCGAATCGTTGACTGCGGCAATAAAGCGATCCCTCTCTTCCTCGCCTTTCGTAACTTCAATAATCTTTGCTAGAAAGGACTCACCGACGCTTTGGTGCGTCCCTAAAAACCGCTGCAGCACTTCGCCGACATCGTCACCTTCTTTTTTGTGTTCCGCCACAATCGCGTCCCACCGCGGCGACGCATTAACGTAGCGCAGGACAAGTTCGGCAACGCCGCTTGCCGCTCGGCTATAGGTTGTGCTTTCGGTGTCTCCGGCAGCTTCGGCATCTTCATCGCTGTGATTGATGAGGTACGACATGAGACGTCCGGCAGCATACTCGCTTTCAACTCTTTCTCCATAGCTGCCGTTGAGAACAAAGTCTAAACGCTGATCAGTCCCGACGCGGGTGCCAACTTTGACGCCTGATTCGCGGTTGATTTGATCAATCATTTCCTGCGCACCAGCATCATCAGCAAGATCCAGATGCGCGCCTGCCATGATCAGCCCAGCTGTTTGACGGGAACGAATACGCGGACCGCCGTATGCTACAGCGTTCTTAGCGTTTTCTGGCACGCTTTTACCCCTTGCATTCACAACGCCCTGCGGTGCCAGCTCAATCATTTGATCGGTAATATCCTCCACAGGTACAGGCTTACCGCGCGCCGTAAACGCTTCTGCTTGTTTGTCAGGCTTATTCTTTTCCGCATGGCGTCCTATCCAAAGAGCAATTTCTGACGTAGGACGCTTTTCGTGCTCTGGACCGCGCTTAGACTCCGCGGCATCACGGCTTTCGTGCAATGGTCCTTCAAAAGAAGGTGGCCCGCCTTTTTCGTTCATGGAGATTATTCGTTAATGCTTGGTTGTCATTATACCACCTGCCGTTTGCCCGTAAAAGGCTTACCGTCAGTTTTCGGCGTCATGGAACATTAAAAGTGATATATCGCAATTTTGGCGTTTTTGTGATATATCAAAAAACTACACTTTTTTCACAATCCCCTGTTCCGCATCCACTTCCACCATATCGCCGTCGTGAAACACTTGTGTGGCGATTTTTGTTCCTACCACACACGGCTTTTCCAGTTCCCGCGCAAGAATTGCCGCATGGCTTGTGAATCCTCCTTCGTCTGTGACGAATGCTGCCGCCTTTTGAATCGCCGGTAAAAAATCCGGCATGGTCATCGTCGAGACAAGAACTTCGCCTTTTTGCAACAACGGAATCTGGGCATGGCCAAGCACTTTGCGCACACGTCCTTGCACTTTCCCAGGGAATGCAGTTTTTCCTTTGACCATGTTCGCGCCCTTTGGAACGGTTGGTTTCTGAATGGTAAGTTTATATTGCGACTCGAACTCCACCTGTGTCATGCCGGCATGCAATGTTCCCGCCGTGTACCAAAATTCGCGGTCCCGTTCGGCAAGTTCCTGTTCTGACGGAATGGAACGTTTGAGTACTTCTTCCTCCCGCAGAACGTGAACAAACTGCGCTACGGCCGGGAACAGACGTTGCAGTGAGTTCCGAATCACGTTGTCTACACCAACCGACAATGGTTTTGTCTCATTCCGAACTTCCTCAATGTGCAGTTTGTTGTTTGTTGACAGTTGTCG
Organism: uncultured Gammaproteobacteria bacterium; assembly: GCA_964364875.1. GTDB lineage: Bacteria > Patescibacteriota > Patescibacteriia > CAZCGY01 > CAZCGY01 > CAYINT01. The sequence goes on from CAYINT010000036.1 coordinate 2,821, forward strand.
TGTTGATAGTTGGCAAAGCCACCACATGGCTTCAAACCACGGAAAGCCTTGTTCAAATCTGGAAAGGAACTGTTTGAGTTCTGCAAGCGGTAATGCTTGTTCCCGTTCATAAATGGAACAAATCGGCTTGATTGCTTCACGGACACGTTCTACCAGCGTAGGAATGAACGCAGGATCATCCTGAACTTTTTCCGCAAGATGATCTTGGATCCACTGTACGCCGCTGGTGTCATACAAAGCGCGGATCGTACCTTCTGCACGATGGAATGCCAAATACGGCCAGGAAGGTTGTCGTTTTCCAAGCCAGGGCTTTTTGTTGATTGCTTCTGCCCGATACCAGATCTCCACATGGAGCAGACAGAAATCGCGTGAAAAGAATGTTTTAAAGTTTCCTGCCATACGCTATTGTGCTTTGGCCGCAACAATTTTCACAATCCCACGCCCTGCGTGAATTTCCACCGTATCGCCATCTTTGATCACCTTCGTTGCAAACTTCGTCCCCACAATGCACGGAATCCCCAGCTCACGGCTCACAATGGCAGCATGGCATGTTAACCCGCCCTGATCCGTAATCACCGCACCTGCCCGTTTCATCCCAACAACGTAATCCGGCGCCGTCATGCCCGTCACAAGAATCTCGCCGTTGCCAACTCTTTGAATCTCCTTTGAAGATCGAACAATGCGGGCGATACCGCGAAAGTATTTGCTTTTTCCGCCGCTTGCAACAATGCCCTGCAACACAGCGCTCTGATGTTGTATCTGCGATGCATGATACTGCCGAAGAAAGATCTGCGTTTCGCTGCGCGACAGTATTCTTTGCCGCTTACCGACAAACGCCAGCACCGTTGGTTGGCTCAAGCGTTTCTGCATGACCGATTCCCACCGAGCGACGCTTTTCATCCTGACAAACTCCGTAAGTTCATTTGGCATAAGCTGCCGAGCAAGCCGTACAGAAACTTTTTTTCGCTTGGCAATCGCCCTGAGAAGCAAGTAGACGTAATGATTGCCCAAAAAGTTTTCCTTTTTCCGGATGTCCTGCCAGATCGTATACCGTTCAAGCAAGCGGACCGTTTGTCGGACTGAGCTGTTCAGCCGGTACTTCTGCACAAGCACATTCTTTTCTTTTCGGATTCGCTGTTTTGCCGTTGTAATGCCCCAATAGACCGTTTGTGTTCCGTCCCTTTCCACCCGGCGTAATTCCTGTGCGAAGTAATTTGCGTCAAGGGCTTTTGCCTCAAGGTACGAATTGTACATCCAAAAATATTTCCGCGTGTGGCGCTGCAGTGCTGTTTTCTGCTCTGGGCGTGGAAGCCTACCGATTTCGATCAACTTTTTTTCTTCCTGGCGATAAAACGTCAAATCAACGGGTGCGGAAAGAACATTGAGAGCACGGTTTCGTTCTTCCGTGTCTGTGATGATTACTTCCAGCGCCCCCCGAAGCCATTGTTCCAGTGCAAGATTGATAAACTCAAGCGTCCCTGCAGGTATCCAGTACGCCGAGTAGGCCTCTTTCAGCTTTATGTAAAGGGTGATGAGTTGCACGTCTGACAACGCCGAAAGATCAGCACGATCAATTTCGCGAAAAACTTCCAGCAGGCTTTTTGTGGTACTCCTCCAGAATCGTAAAAATGTTTTTTCCCGGCCGCGTTTGAGGATCGTGGAACGAGTAAAATTCTCGCTGATCCGCATGAGCGTTGCCAGATCATTGAGCCAAACGAACTTTTCCTTATCGAGATAGCCATACGCGTCGGGCCAACGGTACGCATCCCTGCCTTTTGCTCCGGTACAAAGAGCGATCGTGGGAAACGTAATGAGCAACATGGACGCATCAATCGGCCCCCATTTGAACAAGGGTTTTGCGAGGTCAATATCAGGAAGTGTCTGTTTTTTCACCATGACTATATTGTACCAAGAGCAGCGCAGGTGTCGACACCCACGCTGCATCATGTTTGTAATAATACATTGGTTATAGGGTCGTAATCGGCCGGGCTTGGAGAATATAGAGTTTGCCGTGTGCAAATCCCCATTCAATGTCCATGGGCTTGCCGTAGTGTTTTTCAATATTCCCGCACAGCTTTGCCAGCACGAGAATCTTCGCGTCCGGCAGCTTTTGTTTTTCTTGCCACGTTTTGGGAACGGTTTTTTCTTCATTCCCTTTTGGACTCTTCACAATCATCATGCGCTGCTCGCTAATGTTTTTGTCAATAAACGTCCAGTTCTTTTTCTGAATGACGTACGTGTCTGGCGTCACCATGCCGCCAACAATCGCTTCGCCAAGACCGTAGCCGGCTTCGATGACCATTTGATCATAGTCTTTTGTCACTGGATGAACCGTAAACGTAATGCCGGACACTTCGGACTGCACCATGGCCTGAATCACGACGGCAACCGACACTTTTGTCGTATGGAGCTTTTGTTCGTAGCGGTAGACGATTGCCCGCGGCGTGAACAAAGAAGCCCAGCACTTTTTGACGTTTTCAAGCAGTGTCTTTTTTGTCGTGTTGAGATAGCTTTCCAGCTCGCCAGCCCATGAGGCAACGGACGAGTCTTCGGCTGTCGCGGAACTCCGCACGGCTACAAGCGGGACTTTGAGTTTTGCAAAATGCTGAAAAACGTCTTTTGCCAGGTCTTTTGGAAACTCTATATCAAGAATCATCTCGCGAATTTCGTTTGATACGCGGTCAACTGAATTCACGTCTTTTTGGTTGACTTTGTGGAGCGCGGCTTCAATTTCCACATCAAGATCAGTCTCTTCGAGGAATCGGTCAAACGCTCCCGCGAGAACGATAAAGCCCGGCGGTACGGGAATCTTTGCCTGCGTCATTTCGCCAAGACTCGCTCCTTTGCCACCGGCAATGGCGACGTCGTTGTTGGAGATTTGATGGAATGGTCGAATGTATGAGTGCATGGTTACAGTATAAAGGATTCTTGCCTCTCGGCAAACTGTAGCCGAGGTTTCGAAACCTCGGCTACGACTGAACCTTCCGAATCCAGCCGTGATTCGCGTTGACCTCCACAAGGTCGCCGTCATGGAACACTTCTGTTGCGATCTTTGTTCCGATAATGCACGGAATCCCCAGTTCCCGGCTGACAATTGCGGCATGCGACGTTATTCCTCCTTCGTTGGTAACAATCGCGGCAGCCTTGCGCATCGCAGTGATATAATCCGGCCGTGTCATGACCGAAATGAGAATATCGCCTTTTTGAACCTTTGCAATTTCAGTTGCCGAAAGCACGACTTTGACGGTTCCCACGGCGCGGCCGACACAGGCTGAAAGTCCGCGTACATCCTGCACGGAATCAAGTTGCTGGTCTAGAAACATGCTCTTTCGAATCAACTGGATGTCTTTTCCTGTGTGGATCGTATATCCTTCACGGGTCGCGAGTACGACGCACCCTTTTACTCTTGATCGCAGATCTTTTCGAGACGGTAACTTTTTTTCAAGTACGGAAATAATTTCCGAAGCAACGCAATACTTTAACTCTTCCACTGTATAACCCGTCCGCCGGGCGACTTCTTTGAGAAAAATACTGCCGACCTGTATATTACGATACGTCGCGCGTTTTCGTTCATCCTGCCACCACGAAAAGTCTTCCGAAATTGTCAACAGCGTACGAAGTCCCTGTGATATGCGAAACTTTTTCATCATTGTCCGCTTGCGTTCCGCATTGCGCTTTGGCGTGTCCTCTAGCGATGCGCATTCGTGGGAAAGGCTTTTTCCGCTTTTCTTCCACGCGTGAAGTTCCTTTTGGAAATATGCAGGCGTTAATGTGATGGATTCGTAGTAATTGTTATGCAACCACGAATACCGTTGCGAAAATTGCAGCAATGTTTCTCTGGACTTGCCCATGCCAATGCGCAAGAGTTCGATTTCTGCCTGATTGATGAAGGATTGGTGAATGGGCGCGGTCAAAACTGAAAAAATATCGTTAAATTCCGTTTCCTTCAACTTCTTTCCCGCTTCCGCCGCAAACACTTCTTTTCGCAACCGGTCGCGAATGATCTGATCTGTCCCAAGCGCAAAATGATCAATGATCGCCGACGAAGTAAACCGCGATTTGCCAAGCGAGTAAAAATGTTTCCACTCTTTTGCAAGCGCGTTCTTTGACAGCGAGGACAACGTTAGTTTTGGAAACTCCTCGTCAACGTACCGTTGAAATGCGTATTCGTCTGTTTGCCATGCTGCGAGAAGTTTTTTTGAAACTTCCGTGTCTTTTTTCGCAATCTTAATAATAACCGAGGAACCGCGCTGAATATCTTCCTCATCTAAATACCAGTCTGCTTTCCCGCTATCAAAAAAACATACGCGGATGTTCGCTTCAGTTCCCGCAGGTTTGCGCTTTTCTTGCGTGATTTCCGCTTCGCCGACATGAAAAAGAAACAGTGGGCATCCGTCAAAACGCTGGTGATACCATGACCGTCCATGCACTAATGATGACTGTCTGCTTGCTTCCCGCTTGATGACTGGGAACAATTGTTGCGACGTTTCGCGGTGTGAAAAGATTTCTACGAGCCCGTTATAGTGCGGAAAGCGCGTATCGAGTCTGTAGTAACTTCGGCCGTCTTTTTGGAACCGCTGCAAGATTCCCATGTGTTCCAACCGCCGAAATTCCCGCAAGGTATTTGCCGCATCAGTTTCCATAGCAGTTGCCACTTCCCGCGGATATACTTTTTGGTTTGGATGCTGAAAAAGAAAACCGAGAACCTGCACGCGTGTTTTCGAACCGAAGAGTTGATTGAGCATTGTAATATTTACAATATATATTGTAATTTCTACAATAAACGTACATCAGCTCGTTTTTGGTGTCAAGCAACGGTGGGAACAGCACAAATGCGGCAAGAACAACGGCATTTATACCATGATAACCTTATAGGAATATGGTTATGACTTTTCCTGCCTACACTTTCCGTACAATCCCCTTTTCTGCGTCGACTTCGACAATATCATTATCTTTGAGCAATTTTGTTGCAAGTTTTGTGCCAACCACCGACGGAATGCCGAGTTCACGGCTGACAATCGCCGCATGGCTGATAATGCCTCCTTCGTCCGTAACGATTGCAATGGACTTGCGCATTGCAGGGACGTAGTTTGGATGCGTTGTTGACGCAACAAGCACCCGTCCTTTTGGTATTCTTTTTATGTCGTGGAATGTCCGAAGAAGAAATACTTTTCCGCGAACTTTGCCAGGGTTACCGGTTCGTCCGGTTATTGAGGAACTTTTCACCTCTTCAGTGCGTTTCTGAATTCGTACATACTTCTGTGGAATAATGCCGTCAATGACTTTCGCCCTAAGAGTCTTAGGATCAACCGTCACGACACACGGTTTGTTTCGGCGTAGAAGAATGCGGGAACGATCACATGCGCCTTTCTCAAGAGCTTCCTGGATTTCGTCTAAACTCAGATAACCACTTTCTTGCGGTTTCAAGCCAAAATGCTTTTCAATGGATTCAAACAGCGGCGACCAAACATATGCGTGGTACCGGCGCAAATCATCGCGCCAGTCTTTGAAAAAAGCCATAAAAGGGGCAGCAATGAGAAACTTCTTCATCTTCGCATCGGGCTGAAGAAGTTGGCAAAGTTTGTTGAATGTCAGATATAACTCAGCAGTTTGTTGCTTCTTTCCCAACTGTTGTATCCACGCTGCGTCAAGAGGTCTGTGCCACACCGTTACCCAGCTTCGGAGAAACTGATAACGTTTGCTCAGTTTTTCAGGACTTTCGCCATTTTGCAATCGCTGCTGAATTTCGTGCAACGCGGTTGTTTTCCAGGGTCTGCTAGCATTCATGATGATGTCATCTCGTTGTTCCTCAAGTCCGCGTTTGGTAATGAGCCTTTGAAGTGAGGTATCAAAATCTTGTTGCCATGATTCCAGTGCAACCCAAGCGGTGATGCTGTACAAATCATTGATGGTGTTAAAAAGTTTTCGAAATGTTGTGTAGTTCCGCAAGAGCATCGTACTGTCTGAACTTTTTTTCAGGAATTGTTCGGCGCGATGCGCAGCCCGGCCAGTTGTTTTCCAAATGCTTTTTCCTCGTTTGTAGTATTTTCGAACTTGCGCCGGCGAAGCAAAAGACCGCCGATACAATTTTCTTCCCAACACTTCAAAATCGGCACACGTATAATGCGTGAAATGCTTGTGTTCACAATACGTAAAAAGCGCTTCCGTTTTTATTCCAAGGTGTTGCTGAATGTGCCGATAAAAAACCACGTCAATTCCCGAAATGGTCGTGATGTCAACGTTCTCGCGAGTAATAAGTTTTTCCCACACCATAGTTAGGTTTTGTTCCGCACGCGATAATGAAGTTGCAAAACATCTTGGCCGATGCGTATTGATTCCTGCAAAACCAGCTTCCGTTCCACTTTCATTTCATGAAATAACGGAATTCCCCGTCCGAATATCTGCGGCTCGATATCGAGAACAATTTCATCAACCAGTCCGCGTTCCATATATGCGGCATTGAGTTTACTGCCGCCACCAAGCAGTGCTTTTGTAAAACCTTTTGTTTCGAGAATGTCGAACGCTTCTTCGGGAGTATAAACCACAGTAAATTGGTCCGGAACTTTCAGCGATGAATTCGAAACTATCACGGTTACAGGATTCCCGGTCTTGTGAAACTCGTTCGCCTTTTGCATGATCTCGAACGTCCTGCGGCCCACTATCATATTGCCAAAATTCCGGACTATAGTCGAATAACTTGCCCATGTCGCATCAGACCAGGGAGTTTTATCGTTCTCTTTGGCAATAAAACCGTTTATGGTCATTGCCATGTACAATGTGACACGAATATTTTTCGCCTTAGGCGTTCTTTCCATTTTTCAGAATATATGCGCTCTGCAATGCCGCTTCGACGGCCCCTGCGCCGGAACTTGTGCGTCCTTCTGCCTGCTTTTTGTTCTCGAGTGTCAGGATTCCAAAACCGACGGGAACGGTTTGGTCGAGCATAACGCGCAACACGCCTTCGGCCACAATCTTTGCTACATAATCAAAATGCGGCGTGTCTCCGCGAATGATCGTTCCTAACGCAACGAGGCAATCAATATTCCCGCTTTTTGCCAGCGATTGAAGAACAACCGGAATCTCGATGCTGCCAGCTACGCGAAGAATAGTAACGTTCTCGCTGGGAACGCGGTACTCGGCAAGTCTTTGCTGCGCGGATTCGAGTAACACTTCCGTGATCTTGCCATTAAACTGGGCAACGACAATCCCAACGCGATAGGATGACGCGTCAAATGGCTGGAACGTTGGTTTTGCGTTATCATCTTGCATGGTTTATGGATTCCAACTTTTACTCATTACGTTTGCTTTTTGACTTGTGCCTTTTACTTTTGCATAGTACTTCACTATGACATCAAATTCAAGGTTTATAAGATCGCCGGACTTTCGTTCCCCGAGTGTCGTATTCTTCAATGTGTAGTCCACAAGCGCAACAGAGAAGATCTCAGCTTTGACATCCACAACCGTCAGGCTGACGCCGTCCACCGTGATTGCACCTTTCGTGGCGACAAATGCGGTTAACTGTTTTGGGTAACGAATCGTCAGAACAT
>CAYINT010000037.1:0-10214 GCA_964364875.1 uncultured Gammaproteobacteria bacterium
GCAAGAGCGGAACGATAGTACAACCCGCTGCCAATGACCGTGAAAGCAACTACGCCAAGGATAATCAGCCAAGGTTTTTTTCTTCGGGTTTGGCGCCGCATATGCGGCGCTTGATGATACCGCACAAAATCCGTCATGGTTTCGATTCCTTCTTGCTGAATGCGTATTCGCTGTTTGGGCATTTCACAAATAGATATTTTCCGAAGTACTTCAGAGCGCTTGCGAGATGGAGGCGCGTCGGATAACTCAAAAGACCCGACAGGCCCGGGCTCTCTGCCGATTGGCGGCGATGGTAATGCACGATTTCTGCCACTGCTCCCAGATAATACACCGCATATCCTGCCTGCCAAAAACGTCGGCACCAATCCATATCTTCAAAGTAAAGGAAAAACCGTTCATCAAGCAATCCAACTTTTTCGACGGCAGAACGGCGAACCATCATGCATGCGCCGAGCAGCCAATCCACGGCGCGATTTTCGCTGTGGCTCCAATCAAGCATCAAAAATTTTCGAAGCCGTTTTCTTGCAAACGGAAGTTTTCCCAGCGGCGTGCGCCGATAAAGAATTGTTGAAAATGTTTGAAACTCGCGGCATGAGGTTTGCACTGTCCCGTCAGGATTGAGGAGCTTTGGACCGCAAATGCCAACATTTGGGTGTTGTTCCATAAATTCGAGCATGCGTTCTATGGGATTGCCAAGCACGGCAATATCGGGATTCAGCATGAGGATGTAGTTTCCTTGTGCATGCCTGATACCGACATTCATGCCCGCGGCAAATCCCCTGTTTTCAACATTTTCGAAAAAGATGATGTCGGGGAATTCTACTCGCATCATCACATCGGTGCCGTCTTGAGAGTTGTTGTCAAGGACAATGATTTCATGTGAAAACCGAAATGACAGCAGTTTCAACCCTTTGAGGCACTGCTTCAAAAGTCCTTTGGATTTGTAGTTGAGAATGATGATCGAGATGTCCATGGGATTAGACAAACCACCGTTCCACATCGCGGGACTGAACCTTCCGATACGCTTGAATTGCACGGCGCTTCTTGGCTATGCGTGGGGCAAGACGAAACAGCTGCGGAAACGCTTTCAGTGTTGTTTGCTCGAAGAAAAGGAGAAAGACGAGCTTGGCAAGTTCATAGACGATTTGCCGCGGCCAGGGCAACAGCCAACGCGAGAAACGATCGTTTTTCAAAATCACAATCCAGTGGTTGCGGTAACTGAGCTGGTTGATTGCCGACTTTTTTCTACTGCGCCGGAAAAGTATCCTGTGCTCGGATTCATGCCGTACGGCACGCAGATGGAATACCGCAGGTTTTGGAAGATACCAATTCTTCCAACCCGCAAGGCGCAGTCGCCACGCAAGGTCAACGTCGTCTTTATATGCAAAAAGGTCTTCATCAAGAAATTCTTCCTGAAAACGTATAGATTCAAGAGCCTTTCTGCGCAGGACAATAAAGGCGCCATTAATACCAAACACTTCTTCTGCAATGCCGTACTGGCCCTGATCCTGTTCGCCTTCTCCGCGATTGAGGAACTCGCGGTATCGCGTTACAAAAATTCCCGCAGAATCAATTATACCAGATTTCTCCCCTTTTCTCAAGAGCTTGGTTCCTATGCTGGCAAACTGAGGATGGGCATCAAGCTCGGCAATGCAACGATCAAAAACCGTCGGGACGAGAATAACATCGGGATTCACCAGGGCGGTATATTCGCTGTCCTGCATCCGTAAGCCCTGGTTGTGTCCCGCGCTGAATCCCCTGTTTTCTTGATTGCGAATAATTGCGGCCCATGGAAACGCTTCCGCCGCCAAAGCAACCCCTTCATCGACTGAATGGTTATCAATAAACACATGCCGGACGTCACGAAAAGTTTGTTCCTTGAGTGATGCAAGCAGTGCGGACAGCGTTCCCGCATTATTCCAAAGCACAACCTGAATGGTGAGTCGGGATACGATCATGCTTCTTGCTTTTTTGGACGATGAGCATCCTTTCCAAATGCGGTACATCCTGCTGCAAGAGTCAGGAGTCCGAGTCCAAGCGGATGATTGAGATAGGGGGTCGATGCATGCGTAATAAGAAGCGCAAACACGCTGAAGAACAAACTGAGATACAGTATCCGCTCTGCAGGAAGCACGGCGTTGCGAAACCGATTCCATAATGCCCGTAATAGCGACATGATCCAGCCCAAAAGCACAACAACGCCAACAATACCGATTTTCAGAAGAAAGTCGAGATACCCGAGTTCAAAAGAAAACGTTGTCCGCACGCCGCCTGTCGCCGCGACAATCCGGGGGTCGTGCGTAACATACGTAATTTGTGTGCCGAACCCTAAACCAAACACTGGGTTCTTTGCAATCGCGCGAAGCAACGGTTGAATTTGGTCGTACCTGCTTGCTGCGGCCACGTCACGGGTTGTTCCGCGATCGCTGAATAGGCTAAACGTTGCTTGTCCCCCCGGTCGGTTCCAAAGATAAGGATAGTTTGCCAAAAAAGATATCACGAGGAAATCGGCGATAAGCAGCCCCGCTGCTGCGAAAACAGATAGTCCGATCGTCTTCCAGCGCCACCCGTAGTAAACGAGAAACCAGATGATGACGACTATCCCAGTAATAATCCATGCGGCCCACATGCTTCGCGAAAAGCTTAACAAGAGCGTCATGCTGGTTACGGCAAGCGAAGGAAGCAACACAAAGCGGACAAGTTTCTGTTCCCGAACAAAAGGAAACGCGGCAAGCGCAGTAAAAAACCCAAACATGCTATAAATCTGCGATTGCGAGAATATGCGATAGAAGTTTTTTGCATAGGTGGTTATTTCCACGGTTCTTGTGTTACGGAGCCATCGGTAAAGCGATGGATCAATGGCGTATTGATGGGAAAACAACGCAAGTATCATTGCCGCCTGGAGTCCAAGAAAAAAAATCCCCGCAAGCAGCACCTGCGCAAGGCGGTCAAGGCCGATGAGTTCGCGCAACTGCGGCGCGAGAACCAACGTCAACCCGAGAAAAAGAAACCCATTTGCGTCAAAAAATACGTCAGCAACCGCATTGCCGCGCGCGATGCCATACGCTGCGCCTCCGAGGATAATCATGATCAATGCGCAAAGCCACCATCGTCCAGGCTGTTTGGCTATGTCGCGAATCCGTTTTTGTCGGATAAGACGAATGGTGAGCGCGGTAAAAACGAGCAGGAAGAATACAAGCCGGATTGAGAGTGTGAATCCGTGTACGTGCGTTGCAAACAAATGCCCTTGCGATCCGACAATGAGTTCGCCAAAAACCGCCAGTACGGCGATATCGAGTCGCCAGACAACAAGCGCAGCCATGACAACAACAAGGAACCACAATGCCGCGGCATATGCAACTGGCGTAAATACTGTCGCTGCTGACAATAATGATGTTGCCAGCATGATACTGAATGCGTACACAAATGTCCTACCGAACAGCTTTTGGAACATACCAGTGTCGTATGATATTTTCTGCAAGCGCAAAAAGAAGACTAGGGATTGCCAATACGAGCAATATTCCGGCGGCAAGAAAAGAATGGTGTTTTCGAAAATAATGGATCATGCTTCGGTTAAAGATGACTTGCTGCTCAATGGAAAGAAGCTGGCTCAAGCTCTGTCCGCCAGTGTGTGTAATAGAAAAAGACGGCGTGTAGCGGATCTTCCAGCCGGCCCTCTGCGCTCTCTTGCAATAATCTACTTCCTCAAACCATGCAAAATATTGCCCATCAAGAAGTCCGACTTGACGGATGACATCGCCGTTGACGGCAAAGAAGGCGCCCATCACCTGATCAACGTCCTGCTCTTTCTGATAATTAAAATCCAGGGCGTAGTAACGCTGCAGGACTTTTGGTTTGAGCGTCAGTGCCTGCAATTTTAGCAATACCAATGCCTGTGAGACCAGCGTCGGAAAGCGCAACACTGATCGTTGCAGCCGGCCGTCATCGTGCAGTATGGTACACCCAACAATGCCGACGTCGTGGTGCGCATCCAGATATGCTACGGTTTTACGAAGCACATCTCCTGGCAGTTGCGTATCAGGATTCAGAAGGAGCACATGCCGCCCGCGCACCGCAGGGAGCACTTGGTTGTTTGCGGTCGCAAAACCGACGTTTTGGACATTCTCGATACATTGTACAGCCGGGAACTCTTTTTTGACCATTGCCACGCTCCCGTCAGAAGAGGCATTGTCAACAACATGGATATCGAAAGAAACGCCGCCCTGTGAAAGAATCGAAAAAAGACAGCGCCGCAGCAGATCTTCTACGTTCCAACTCACAATGACGACTGAAATATCGAGGGATTCGCGCATACGCGTAGTGTACTGTATTTCTCACGGTTCGGGAACCCGCCCGCCAATCCCAAGAATACAATCGGCGCGCCACGCGCCGCGGCGAAGTCGCCTAGCGGCTCCGCGTTGCCTAAAGAATGCGCCTGCCAGGATTGGTGGGCGGGGAATCATAGAAGAAAACGTTTCATGAGAAAAAACGTGACGATGCGCCAAGATGGTGTTTTTCACGAATTCGTGCTTCTGCTGTACGGTATGCTTCAATGCGGGCGATCCGAATACCGAAACGGTGCCATGAAATTTTTAATGCAAAACTCGGAAACCATTTGCTGAGTTCCCCCCTGTGCGTGCGAATCGTAAAAAGATATTCAGGAATCCAAACGCCAGCGTGTCTTTGTTCCAACATCGTGAGCCAGAGGTCCCAGTCTTGCAGCCGTTGTATTGATTCATCAAAGCCCGGGAAGTGTTCCCGCCGAATCAGCGACGTGGTATGAATATAGGGCATAGCTCGCAGGCGCTCTGCCGAGAATTGCCAGAGTCGGAAGGCTTTTTTTCCGTAGTAGAACGAGCTGTATGCGTAGGAAGCATCCGGATGCGCGTGGAGCGCATGCACCAGCTTTTCCAAAAAGGTCGGTTCCATAATGATATCGGCATCGCAGAACAGGAGAAAATTGCCGCGTGCTTCCCTAAAACCGCGGTTACGGGCTGGATTTCTGCCAAGATTATTTTGGTTTATCAGCCGAACGCGTTCATTGTAGTGTTCAACAATTGCCTGTGTTGTGTCAGTTGATCCGTCATTGACGACGATGACCTCGTACTCCTGGAATGTTTGTGCAACAATGCTTTCCAGACAGTCAGCGATCTCACCTGCTGCCTGATACGCGGGAATAATGATGCTGATGGTTGGTGGCGGGGTGTTCTGCATATCACGAGAAGCATACCACGCTTCGACAACCAAGCGAGAGCCGTTGTTCTTTTTGATCTCGTATTGAGGCAGATCATGCCAGCTGCGGTGATGCGTTTCCATCCTCCTCTGGAACGGATGATTGGCGTCTGCCCACGAAGCCCCCAGCTTCGCACGACATGTGGTTTGTCGGCAAAACCAGATTCGTCGAAAAAGCCAAAGATTACACCACTTTTGAAGCCCCTTTTTTCATCTGCGGCCAGATTTCATTTGTCCAAGTATGTATCGCTTTTTCATCCCGTTCTACCGCTCTCCGTACAGGCTTCTGGCAAGAGAAACCCAATCTTTTGAGAAGGTGCCAAACACTTCTGTCCTCGTATGTCACATGAGTCCATGTGCTCACGGCATTCGTGATGCGCGAGAGTGTCCAGTAATCCCCGAGGAAACCGTGCGCTTCAGCACCTTCCATGATTTTTTTCTTGATGATCTTCTCTTTTTGAGGCGACAACTTGGATGGATGGCCGTACTGACCCGCTTTCAAGCCCTTCGTGCCTTTCTCATTCCAAATGACTTTCCATTGGTGTACGGCAATTGACGATACGCCGAGCTTCTTGGCGATGTATCGTTCGGATGAACCTCTTCTCAAATACGGAACTGCTTTGAATCTTCGTACCTCCAATTCCCTCTGGGAAAGGGCACGGTTAGGATGATGGTGTGTATGCATGCGGTCATTGTACCGCGAAAGGCCAAGATACGCTAAGGAGATGTGTGAATATCAGTAGTTCATACTTCTCCGCCCTTTTAGCGCATTCGACAGCGTCACCTCATCCGCATATTCCACATCGCTGCCCATGGGCAAGCCTTTTGCAAGCCGCGTCACGGCAACGGCAGTTGGCTGGAGCATCTTTGTAATATACAGCGCCGTTGCCTCACCCTCAACGTCAGGATTGGTGGCAATAATGACTTCACGAATGCCGTTTCCAGCAACGCGCTTATGGAGTTCTTCCAGATGCAGGCGATCGGGAGTAACACCCTCGGTTGGTCGTAAGACTCCGCCGAGAACATGATATCGTCCGCGGTACTCGCCGGTTTTTTCAATCGCAAGAACATCGGCACTGTCCGCAACAACACACACTGTTGACGCATCGCGATTGTCATCGCTGCAGTATTGGCACGGATTGTTCTCCGCAAAGTCGTGACAAATGGAACAGCGCACAACGCGGCGTTTGATTTGGCGCAGCGCATCCGCAAGCTGTTCTACGTCTTCCGTCGGACGCTTCAAGAGATAAAACACAAACCGTTCGGCTGACTTTGGTCCGATGCCGGGAAGCTTGGCGAATTGCTCCAGCAGGTTCTGAATCGCGACGGGAAACTGTTTCATAGAAGACAAAGCAAAAAGCAAAAGTCAAAAAGCAAAAGTTCGTCGTGCACTCCTTTTCTTCCGTGTCCTTGCATAACAAACACTACTCTTTCTTACCAAAGCTCGGAAGCGACATGCCGCTTGCCTGCAGTTTTTCTGCCATGACTTTTTGCACTTTTTTTGTGGCGCTTTCGATAGCTTCTTTCACACCTTCCTCAACTTCTTTTTTCCTGTCCGGAGACAGCAGGGAAGGGTCAATGTCAAGAATCGAGATCTTTTGGTTACCGTCCATCACCAGCTGGATCTTGCCGCCCTTTGCATCGGCATGAACTGTCTCCTTTGCAAGAACACTTTGCAATGATTTTGCCTGGCTGCGCATGTCTTTAAACTGTTTGAGTTTTGAGAAGATGGCCATAGGAACAAATCAAAAATAATAAATCAGAAAGTACAACCGCTCAAAAACATTCTACCAAAACGTGGGCAAATTGCCTATCGGCTAGATTGTCTCTACTCCAGCGCCGATCGGGGCTGCATGGCGGCGTTCCAGGCTTCTAAAACTGGCCCGGTTTTCGTCAAAAAAGAGCTCGATCTTGCCGGTGGGACCATTGCGGTGTTTCGCGATGTGAACTTCGGCGACGTTTTTTCGTTGCGGATCGACATCCTGTTTATACATAGCTTCACGGTAGATAAACATAACAACATCAGCGTCCTGTTCAATAGATCCGGATTCACGTAGGTCAGAGAGTTTCGGGATCGGCGGGGTTCTTGATTCCACGGCGCGCGAAAGCTGCGATAGGGCAAGGATCGGGACATTAAGTTCCCGAGCAAGACCTTTGAGCGATCGCGTGATTTCGGAAATTTCCTGTACGCGGTTATCCATCGAAAATCTGCTTTCGATGAGTTGCAAATAATCGATGACCAGCAGGCCGAGGCCATGTTCTGATTTTAGCCGGCGGGCTTTGGTGCGGATATCCATGACGCTTGCTGTTCCCGAATCGTCGATGAAGATCGGGGTTTCCGAAAGTATGCCCATTGCGTTCCCGATGTTGGAGAAATCATCATCATCGGTCAGCCGTCCGGTGCGCATCTTCCACAAGTCGACGTTTGCCTGCGCGCACAGCATACGGTCGATCAATTGGTCTTTCGACATTTCAAGGCTGAAAAGGCCGACAGGAACTTTATTCGCGATTGCAGTTTGTCGCGCGATGTCCAGCGCAAGCGAAGTTTTTCCGACGGATGGGCGAGCGGCGAGAATGATGAGATCGGATTGCTGCAGTCCCGCAAGCGTGAGATCAAGATCAACAAAGCCCGTGGGTAGGCCGCGCATCTTGCCGGCAGAACGATGCAGCTCGTCAATCCGGTCAAACACCTCGGGCAGCATCGTCTTGATCGAAATGAACTTGTTCTTCAAAAACTTTTGCGAGACGCGAAACAATGATTGTTCCGCGCGGTCAAGCAGCATGTCCGTGTCCTCTTCTTCCTGGTAGCCAAACGCCGCGATTTCGGATGATGCTTCAATCAGCCGGCGAAGCGTTGCTTTGCGCTGCACGGTGTTTGCGTAATGAATAATGTTGGTTGAGGTCGGCACGGCGTTGGTCAGCTCTGTCAGATACGCGCGGCCGCCGATAGTTGCCAAATCACCGCGTTCCTCCAGCCGGTTGGCAAGGCTCAGCAAATCTGCGGGAACGCTTTTCTCGTAGAGTTCCAGTATCGCCTCGAAAATCTTCGCGTGTTTGTCGTTGTAAAAATCCTCGGGACGGATAATATCCGCAATTTTATCAATCGCGTTCTTGTCGATCAGCAATGACCCGAGGGTCGCTTGTTCTGCCTCCTGGTTTTGTGGAGGGAGTTTTTCCCGGTTGATGGAATCCATGGGGAAAGTACAAATTCCAACGTCCTGAAGGACAGAGAATAATGACGAACGGAGGAATGACTGGCTAGCTTTTATACGTTGTCCCTTGTCCTTTGTATCTATTCTACGGTGTTTCTTCGGTTCCAGCAAGGCGGGAACAGTACATATTATCCGCAGGTTCTGCACTGCGGTTTCCACACAACAGTGCATATTTTTGTTCCCGCAGGAATCCCAGTTTGCAAAGCATTGTCAAAAATATCATTGTACGGTACAGTTGAGTCCGTGCTTGAAAACAAACAGAGCGTGTCATGACTCACCAGCTTGTCATCCTTGACGTTGAGACAACCGGGTTCAAACCCGAAAATGGACATGAAATCATCGAAATCGGAGCGTTGAAAATTGTCCGCAACAACGTTCTCGCAGAATTTCATGCGCTGATCAAACCGACGCGGCCAGTTGATCCGGAGTCGCAAAAGATCCACGGCATTACGGACAAGATGCTGGAAGCAGAAGGCAAGCCTGCCGGCGATGTTTTTCCTCCTTTTCTTAAATTTGCAGGACAGAACGTGCTTGTCGGGCACAACATTCAGTTCGACATGGGATTTATCAACTTCCACCTTGCCAAGCTTGGGCTTGATCCGCTGAAAAACGCCACGATGGACACGCTCGACATTGCCAAACGGCTGCTCATCCTGCCGAGTTACAGCCTGGAACGTGTCGCGCAGTATTTGAAAGTTCCGCAACCATTGGCACACAGAGCGTTGGCTGATGTGGCGACGACGCATGGAGTTCTGCTCAAATTATTCGAACGGGCAAAGGTATAGACAAATCGCACCGCCCATGTTACATTTCGTTCGCTTTTTGCGTATACATGGGCGCATAGCTTCCGCCTTCCCCTGAAGCATCCTGAAACAAGTTCAGGATCAGGGTTCGGCGGACAGGCAGCCTGGTAGAGCTTCTTGTTTGAAAATACTCACATTTTAGCAGGGTTGGTTGGATCGTTTTGGTGGGCGCATAGCTCAGCCCGGTAGAGCAGTTGCCTTTTAAGCAAACGGTCGGAGGTTCAAATCCTCCTGCGCCCACCAAAACGATAGTGGTCGAGTGGATATAACCGGTTATTGCCTTTTACTTGCCCGTCCGCCCATGCGCGCGCGTTTGCTCCCTCGAAATGCAAAATCCCATTTTGGGATTATACCAGAACAGGATATACGCTGACAAGTATGAGCAAGCAGATTTACCCCCCACCTTTTACGAATTCACAACGCCGCTACTTTTACAAAATAACTTGCAAGTTCAATCATGAGTAATACTATTAACAGGAGAAAAGGTGAGGGGGTGTATGAGTATGAATACCAGCAAATGCTAAAGCGGCTGAAACATGCACGCGTTGCCGCTGGTTTCACACAGGCAGATGTTGCAAAACATCTGAAAAAGCCGCAATCATACATGTCAAAATGCGAATCAGGGGAGCGACGACTCGACCCCATAGAAATCAAGCATTTTGCTCGTCTTTATAAGAAATCACTCGAATACTTTATCTAGCCTTAGCCAAAAAACCAGAATCACATCTTGACAAAATAGGGCACTAGGTGTATGCTACCCTGTTCTTTACAATGCATTCCTTGCGGAAGCCGCAGTATAGAGGTGATGAAAAGTCACGTCATTTGTGTACTGCGGCTTTACCAACGCCGCTTGTCAGGCAAGCCTGGGGTCCTCACACGCTGTGAGGATGAGGGGCGAGCCGAAGAAGAAGGGGATCATACGTAATTTGTCTGGAAAGAATAGGTTTACCCATACAGCTTCCCCACT
>CAYINT010000038.1:0-9760 GCA_964364875.1 uncultured Gammaproteobacteria bacterium
CGTAGCTGTTTGCCCGCGCAAGGATTGCGATATCATTCCAGGAAAGTTTCGGGTCTTTCTTTTTTTGCCGCGCAATGTCTTCGATGACGCGCAGGGCTTCTTCTTCGCTTGTCGTTTCGTGGAACACGCGAATCACGCCCTTCGCTTTTGTAGAACTGACGAGTTTTTTGGAAATTGCGCGCGTAAGCGGTTTGCCTTTGTCGCCGGGAATTTTTCCGTTAAGCTGCGCTTCGAGCCGATTCGGATTGTTTTGCTGGATGAATGTGTAAGCAAGATCAAGAATGTTTTGGCGGGAACGGTAATTGTGAATAAGCGCCACTTCCGCGCACTCTGGAAAGTCTTTTTTGAACTCAAGGATATTGGAAAGCGACGCGCCCCGGAATTTGTAAATGGACTGGTCGTCGTCACCAACAACGGCCAGGTTGTTCTCTGGCGCTGCGAGAAGCTTGACCAGTTCGTATTGCGCAATATTCGTGTCCTGGAATTCATCAACGAGAATGTATCGGAACCGTTTTCGCAGTTCGGCGGCAATGGCAGGACGTTTTCGCACCAATCGGAGCGTTTGGACAATGAGATCGCCGTAATCCAGATGACCTGCTGTGCGAAGCAACTGTTCGTAGTGCGTATAGGCAAGCGACACCTCAAGCGTTTTTTCGGCAATTTCTTTTTCTTCATCGTTTGGATAGTGTTCTTTGTGCAATGATTGCGCGTACTGTTGATACGCTTCGGCGCTGACAATTTCGTCTTTCGCCCGGGAAAAATGGGTCAGCAGCGCATGCAAAAACCTCGTTGGATTGCCCAGCGGCTTGTAGTGTTGCAACTGCAATTCATGGAACCGTTCCCGCAGCATCAGCCACTGGTCGGCTGTGGACATCACGCGAAACTTTGGATCCAAGCCGATTTCCAATCCGAACTCGCGCAAGATTTTTTCGCCAAACGCGTGGAACGTGGAAACGGCAATATCGACATAGCCGTACGGCAATAACCGGTCAATGCGTTCTTCCATTTCGCTCGCAGCTTTTTCGGTAAACGTCAGGACAAGCATTTCCCCCGGCCGCGCTTTGTGTTCCCGAATAAGCCACGCGACTCTTTCAGTAATCACGGTAGTTTTGCCCGTGCCCGCGCCGGCAACGATCAACAGCGGCCCGGCACCGTGCGTAACGGCCAAACGCTGTTCGGCATTGAGATTATAGCCAAACGACGGCGAATCGGGACGCTTTTTTGCTGCTTTTCGAATCTTTGGTTGTGCTGACTTTTTGCGTGGCATAGAGAGTTAGTATAGCACGCCAGGATTGGCGAAAAACGGGAACAAATCGCAGCGCGGGTGGCGACACCCGCGCTGCGAGAACGCGTTGTTTACGCTTCATGCGTTCCTGTTTTTACTTCGCCTTGAGCGACCTGTACTCTGTCTGGCCGCCGTCGCCGTTAATGACGGTCATGGTGTACAGCTTGTTCTTCGTCAGATCCTTTTTTGAGAATGTCACGACAAGTTTTGTTTCTCCGGTTGCGCTTACTTTCGTCGCAGAGATTCCCTGCCCTAGCAGTATGCGGGAGCCGCTTCCAAGATTCGTGCCGGTGATCGTTACCGTGACTGTCCCTTTCTTGCCGGTTGCCAGCTTCGTTGGACTGACATTGCTGATGGAAGGCTGCAGGGTAATCCGCTCGATGGACGATTCGTGCACAGCAAGTTTGCGCGAATCAAACGAGAATGTTGCAAAGCTTTTTTTCTTACTGTTGTACTGATAGGTTTTGACAGTACCGTTGGCAGCGACAGCAATTTGGTTGTCTCCACGGCGCTGCAAATCAAGCGCCTGCGCGATGACTCGGCCATTGCCTCCAGCCTGCACCGTGTGCGCTTTCCGCGTTGAGAAATCAAGGACGTACACTGACGAGCCGCTGTTTGGCGCGGCAAGAGCGTCATCGTAACCGTCGCCCGTGAGATCTCCCATCTGCACATTGGCGCCGCTGGTGTTGCTGCCAAATGGTTTGATCGTTTGCATCAGTTTGCCTTTGATCGAGAACACCTTCATCATCGTCGACCCGGACGTTCCTGCTGACTGCGTGGCGAGAATAACCTGGCCAGCGTTCTTCACCGTACCCGTGGCAATGCTCAATCCGCTTTTGTATCCCTTGAAGGGCGTGATGACGACCTTGGACTTCCCTGTGCCAATGACGATCTGCTGGACGCCGTTCTTCGCCTTCTTCGTGGTCACTTGCGTGAGCTGGCCGCCTTTGCCTTTACCGCCACGACCTGTGATGGCGTACGCGGTAAAGTGGTTCGTTGTAACAGTGATGGTGTTGTTCTCTTTATCTTGCGTGATGTTGGACGGCTGTTTCCACGTCTTCGATGCAGCATCCCAGTAGCTTGGCACAAGCGAGCCCTCATCCACGCCCGCCTCTTGCAAGCGGTCATCGGAGTACGTGAATGTTGCCGTGATGTTGCCATTGAACGTAGAGATTTCCTTGCCGTTCTCGTCCGTTGCCGTGAAGTTGTAGCCGTATCCAAGCGGCCGCCACGTTGCTTGGTTCTGCACGCTCACGGTGGGACTTGCTGTCACCGTGACGGTGCCCGAGGTCGCAATGGTGTTTGCGGGAATGTTGACGGATGTGCCGTCGCCGAGCGTGATGACGTGCGGTGAAGTGGGATCCCATGACTCCGAGACAGCAGGCGGGATGTCGTAACTCGATTTGCCGAGCTTGAAATCCTGCCGCGTCTTCTTCGTCGTGCCAATGGTGATAATCGTCTCATCGCTGTGCAGGAAGGTGGAGCCGTCATTCGCGTTTGCGTTGCAGTGCAGCACGGCGTTGAACGCGTAGTTGAGTTTGTATGTGCCATTGCGGATTTCACCACCCGTGTTCGTGCCATCCTCGCCCCAGCACCCTACCCATCCCTGAGACACGGCCTTGTCGTTGTACCGCACGAATCCGCTCATCGTGCCGTCTGCTTCTTGAAGAGTGAGTGTAATCGACGCTTCTTTTGTATCCATCAGGTTCACGCGTTGCATCTTCGGTGGGAGGTACTTGGAGTCAGATGGCAACCCTGCACCCACGGTGTACTCTTGTCCGCTGATGAGACTGATGGTGCCCACGCCGTTCACGGTTTCTGCGCCGGAACTGATCAAGTTGTCGAAGTAATCGTCTCCACTCTCTTCCTCACCCTCGCCTTGCGCCCGCACGAGCTTGAGCGACGCAATGCTTGCTTTTCTGCGCAGCGCTGAGGAAGAAACGCTCTCTATCTTTACGTCCTTCGTCGGGTCTTTCTTGATATCCACCTCGCACTTGTCCTTGTTCTTCAGACAGTACTTGGTGCAGGCAAGCGCGTTTTTGCAGCCGCCTGGCCCTTCTGAGCCCGGAGGCAGCTTGAAGTCCGCGCACTCCTTTTCATTCTCTTCTTTTGAGCAGTACTTGAGCAGTTCTTCCGGCGAACTAGTGCCGCCAGGGCCCTTGAAATTGTCATCCGCCCTTTCTGCTTCACCCTGTCGGCGAAGTTCTTCAAGCTTCTCGTGATTATCGGCGTAGAGCCATACGCGGTCTATTGGCTTGCCGTCCGGCTTCAACACAATCACTCGAATTCGCGCGTTGCCGATGAGTACTTTAAGATTCCGTTCCACTCTCGTGCCAGAAGCCACAACTACCTTATCATCTTGTGGAGGCCGGTTGAGTACGCCGGAGGATTCATCACAGTGGTAGCCAATGCGGTACGTGCCTGCAACCAAACTGATTTCATACGTGCCGTCGTTGTTTACCTGCGTTCCGTGCCATTCGTTGCCCCCTTCCGTGTTTGCAAAAACTTCACATCGGAAATTGACACTGCCAAGCGGCATTCCTGATGCATCAAGCAGTTTGCCGACGATGGCCGCATCGTTCTTCTTGACGGTAATATCCTGCGTAATTGTTGCGTCTGCAGTTAGTGTTATTGCCGTTGGAACCGCCGTGTACTGGCTGTTTTGCCCCATGTGGACGCCGAGTTCTGCCTGCGAGAACAGCGATGAGGGCGCCCGGATGGTGAATTTGCCGCCATTGACCGATCCGCCGTACTCTTGCCAGCCGTTGCCTTCTGTTACGGCAAGCGGCCGTGCATATGCCCAGCCGGGGAAGTCCGCAAATTTCTTGCCGTTTTCATCCACCACGTTGCCGGTGATGGTAACGTCCGCGTACGTGAGAGTAAAATTCACTCCAGACGCCGTGTCCGTTTCGCCGGCAATGTACACTTCTTTCTGTTCGCCGCTATACACGTACGGCAGATTGCCCTGGCTTGTATCGACGTTGATATTCCATCGGCCCGGCGATGCCGCAAGGTCAAACGCGCCGTTTGTGTCCGTTCTCGTGTTGCTCCATCCCGCGCAGCCGTTTGGACCGCAGTCCAGGTTGCCGTTAATCTGCACGTTCTGCAGCGCCTTGCCGGCTTTGTCCGTGACCGTACCGGTGATGCGTGCGAGCTTCGCGTCCATCGTGAAGTTGACTGTCTTTGTTTCGTTTTCTTCAATAGAGACATCCACGTTCTTGGCAAAGAGCCGCGTATCTTGCGTCCAGACATTGAGATTATACTTGCCGCCCGTAAGGTTGAGCGCGTAACTGCCGTCGGTCTTGATTTGCGCATTGGTCCAGAAGTTTCTGCCATCTTTTGTTTGCGCGTTTGCGTTGACATTACCATTGGTAATTGTTTCGCCGGATTTCGTCTTCACCGTTCCTATAACCCTTGCCGTTGCCTTGCGAACAGTCAACTGAATCGTTTCGGTCTGTTCTGTCGCATCATCGGAGAAATCAACAACTACTTCCGGATCCATATATACCCAGTCAGGTGTCGGACAGTCCCAGTTGTTATTGGGATCCACGCGCACGCCCCAAGAACCGGACGATACGGTTAAGGTAAAAGAACCGTCGCTTGCCGTGGATGTCCCCATCCCGCCCTGCCCGCCGCGCTTGTTGGCGTTGACATTGGCGCAGTTGACGGGTTTGCCGTCTTCGGTTTTCACCGTTCCTTTGATAAACTTACTCGCCTTCGTAAAGGTAATATTCTTTGTGGTCAGCGATGCGGTGATTGTGACGTCAATATCATCCATGCGGGAAAGGTCTGTTCTGTCGTTCGGAGGACCAACCTGGAGCTTGTATGCGCCGGCCGAGATGTTCCCGCCAATACGGTACTTGCCCTGGACATCTGTATTGCCGCGTTCGTTGACCGTCCAGTCGTCGTTGTGCAGATTTAACCATGCGTTTTGGACCGGCGTCGTTCCGTCAGAATCGTACACGATACCGGAGAGTTGCGGCGTCGTCAGCCGTATCGGCGATCCCGTAAGATCAAGTCCGGCATCGGTCACGGTCACGGAGACGTTGGCAGAACCGGTGTACAGGTCTGTGTCCCAGATATTCACATGGACGGTGTAGGTTCCCGCAGCGACACGGCCGAAACGAAAGATGGCATTGCTGTCATAATCGGAGTGCTTATTCACCGTGTTATCGCTGTTCCACATATCCACGGAGAGATGGAGGCGTTTTGTATAATCATTAGCATCCCACGGCAGCGCGGACCCGTTCGGCAATGCGACTTTCCCAATGACAAACGCGGTATCAAACTTGACCGTGCCAAGATCAATGGTTGTTGATGGGTCGGTGATGGTCACGGATTGCTGCGATGAGACGTACGTCGAACCGGTGTTTGGACTGGTTTCCAGTGTGTATTTGCCGGCGTCAAGTCCGCCGATGATAAACGCGCCGTCGCTCCCGGGACAGGAGTTGCGGTTGATGGTCCAGGTGGAGTTGTGGACATTGATGCAGCCGGTGGTCGGTGTTCCATCTGGGGTGGCCAGAATACCCTTGAGCACTGGTGTCGCGAGTTTGACTGTAAATCCGCTGACGCTTGCCGTCACCGTCACTTTCTGCTGCGCGGGGCTTGCGTAGCCAGAGGTTGCGGGGATACCGCTGACTTCCATAGTGTACTCGCCTGCGGTCAGTCCGGTCACTTCAAATTTACCTTCACTGTCAATGCTGGATCCGTTCCCGTTTGTACTGTTGTTCATACCGATCCACCCGCCGGAAGTATACGTGCTGCCCGTCGGCGTCACGACTGTTCCGCTGAAGCTATACGAACCAGCGCGAACAGCCGATAAGGCTCCAAATGCAAAGATGCCTAGGGCAATAAAGGCAATAAAAAATCCCGCAACTGCATAATTCTTGCGGATTGATTGAGTTATCCACATGGTGATAATGTTAGTTTCTTATGCTTATAGTATATCAAAATGAGCGGAACAATGGCAATCGGCCAGTAATTGAGTGTTTATACGATTTTGCCTAATAACTCTCAGTACGCGTTCCATTTTTGCGAGAACGATAACCGGGCGATTGTAATATGATTTCGGAACATGATAAAACGTTTTGAAAATTCAATCATAACTTTATGGTTATAAGGCTATAACGAGTTTTTGATATATCGCATATTTTCGATTTTTGTCATATATCGACTGTAGAACAATTTGAGATTTAGAGAATTCTCTAATTGTCTAATCGTTCCTCTTGAGAAAAAACTTCAGCCCCGGTCGCAGATCCTTTCACAGAATCTGGCCGGGGCCGATAACGAACATCATTCCTTTCGTGAAACGAACAAGGAGCTGCATTGTTTTTTCGAATCGTAGCGGCATGGAAAAAGCGTGGTTATTCATTTCCCGCTTGCACACAGAAGGTAAGCATGGCATGATGCATTGGCTATGGCAAACCAACCATACACCGAGAAACTCGCGCGATGGCTTTTTGATCGCGACTGGTACGAGACCGAGGCAGAAAAGGGGTTTCGTGAACTCTTTCCCGCAGGCGAATCAGACATTGCAGAGCAATACGCGGAAGAGTTTGAAATTTTTTTCAACCAGTGGTTAACCTATGATCGTCCGACGTCGTTACACGGCAAAACCCCTTTGCAGCTTTTCATCGAAGATCGAGTACGCAAGAATCCTGTGGAACGATCGATCTATGAAGATTTCGGGCGCGGTTGGTTGGGCGCGTTTCAGGTGTGTGGCGTGCGTTTGCTGGAAAGCCTGACGCTTCGCGACCTTGTCACCAATACGGTATACGAGGTGTCGGAGCGGTCGGGAACCATGGGTACGGAGATTGGTGATGTCATTTTCGCCCGCATGTTGCCCTACGGCAAAGGACACATTCTTGCTGCTGGATACGGCAAGTTCGCGAAGGAAGATGCCGAAGCAATGGTGTACATGTACGATCGTCTTCGGCCGACAAAGAATCTGCGGCCGTTGACAGCCCATGACATGGTTGCGCTCCTTTTTGTTTCCGCGCCGACCGTGGCAGTGAAGCGTTGGAAGGCGCTTTCTGCGCTCGACGATTTCTTGAAATTGAAACACTATGCCGCTCGTTCCGCGACAGAGATCGCTGAGGAATTCCAGCGCTTGCACAGGCCGGATTCGCTCATTCAGGGTCTCCTCAAAGACGTGCATGTGGCATCACAACGTGAGGCACAGCAATTCCTTGCTCTTCTCATGGATGTCTGGAACGCATTTTGCGCCAAACCGCAGGAACGTGGCGTCGGCGCCGGCCCGCTTGAACACACGCTCGTCAACGACATGCTGCATGCGCTCCACACGCAGAATAAGCGTCAACGATTCGTGGACGCGGAGACGGCGAAACGATCCGGCGAGCGGCAACGAGAGCGGTATCTTCACACGCCGCAGCAACAACTTGACGGAAAGACACCCTGGGAGGCTATCATGGAGGAACGTACGAGGCTCGGGAACCCCGACACATCGTTTGGCTATGATCTCACCGTCTATGGCGTCGGCGGCGAACAGCTCGACACCATTCGGGATCTCTTCACGCGAGCGGTGGCGGCGTTCAAGAAACGACAGTTCGGCCGCGCGCTCGGTCTCTACAAGCGTATTATCGCTCTCGGAGATCACGTAGTGCCTGAAATCTGGCGGATCTACAGCAACGCCGGCGGTTGTGCGTTCCAGCAGCACGATCTCGTTCTGGCTGAACACTATCTGCGAAAAGCGCTTGCGCTCAACCCCCGGTACGCACTCGGCAAGCGCAATCTTAAGCGTCTTCTCGCTTTCAAGAAGAAACTGAAGTAGTATCGTGGGCCCGGCGGCGTGGACAGGTTGTTTCGGCGCATGGTCAGCACAGCCAAGAAGCGGTAGAACAGCGGATTCATCTGTCAGGAGCAGTCCTATGCGATGTTACCGAACGAACAATCTTGATATATCGCATTTTTTCACTTTTTGTGAAGCTCCACATTTTTACAGCGATGGCCTCTGTAGGAATATGATCTGTGGAGCGGAACCCCGCACCGAAAGCCATTCTCCATGAGTTTACACATGTGGCTTTCTGGTGCGTGGGTAATATATCGCAAAAACACGATTTTTGTGATATATCGTTTAAATGATCTATTCATCAATTGATTAACGGTTTCTTAAAAACATCAGCCCCGGTCGCAGATTCTTTCGTAGAATCTGGCTGGGGTGGACTTGAAACACAGTCATTCGCCGGTGAGAATTTTGCCTATCGCCTTCTCGTCTATGTACAGAAATGGGTAATCCTCCGGTTTCCAGCATAGCCCCGCTTTCACTGGGTTGTACCGGATGTATTCGACGTGGGTACGGAAATCTTTATCATCTTTGATGACGTGATCGTAAAAGCTTTTCTGCCATGCAAACCTCGCATGGTTATCATGGATTGGCTCGTCGTGGCCGATCCCCATAACGGCGAGTGCGCACTCGCCGTTATGGGGGTCTTGGAGATACCGGTTGATCTCGCGGCAAGAGTTGGACTTTAAAGACTGCATGATGTTCGATATCGTCTTGCATGTTGGTTGCAGCAACAGATGCAGATGATCGGGCATCACGACGTACGCATATATGATGAACCGTGAGGTTCGTTCATGCCAAATGGTCTCCTCGACGATCCTCGCTATGTCCGGATTCAGAAAAAACTCTCTTCGATGCCGAACATATGTTGTTACAAAGTACGTTGCGTCGGGAAGATACGTCCTATGAATATGACGGTGGAATCTCGGATCGACCGAAGGATGAAGTTCCATACTACAAACAAAACGGGCAATAGACGCATCGCGTCCCCGTCCATTTCACCGTAGCAGAACGCTCAGTGTGTGGCAAGAGCATACGTTGCACAAAGTCAAAGCCCCGGTCGCAGACTCTATCATAGAATCTGGCTGGGGCTACTTCGAAGGTGCGTGTTCCTTCCGTGGAACGTTTACGTAGAACAGGTCTACGATGCGACTTGGCGTGATGTCCAGTCAGGCGGACGGGAACGCGGTTGACCATCGTCGTCGAGGAACTCACCGCGGCGGGGATCCTGCTTCGGGAGGAGTGGGATCAGTCTCTTGATTCCCGCCACCCTGATCTCGCCGAGCCCCCGTAGCTAGGTCTCTCGCGTCTGCGACAGAAAAAGAAGCACAAAAATACCCCTTTTACTGCCGCAGAAACGGTGGAAGGAAATTGGAAAAGAACGACAAAAGATGATACCATCGCATTACAGATTTGTCAATCCCCTCGAATTGCCCAAGCCTCAAAGTACTTTGTTAGACTGCCATTGCCCCATCGTCGAAGTAGCCCGACGACCTAAAAAATCACTATGATGCCGGTAAACATGGCCATGTTCCGCGTGAGCCCAGAAAGGCACAAAAGGGCTTTCCATATCCCTGAATCATGAACAATTCAAACCCTCTACCAGAGAGACGCCTCGACGTATAGCCATGTTAAAACAAAATGTCACATTTGATAGTTGAATTTTTTTCCAT
>CAYINT010000039.1:0-9701 GCA_964364875.1 uncultured Gammaproteobacteria bacterium
TTAGTCACCGCACCAGAGCGGAGAGGGCGAGATTCGAACTCGCGAAAGGGCTTTTGACCCTTTAACGGTTTAGCAAACCGCTGCCTTCAGCCACTCGGCCACCTCTCCGCTCTGGTGCGGGATCCCACCTTACTACTTTTGGTCAAGGGGGCGGGACAACCTGCCGCTTTCGTCCGGTGCGCTCGGGTCACCTTCGGTGATATCCTCGCACCCGTTTCGCCTCTCAAAACCTGAAACTGTTCAGGTTTTTCGTTGGCTCAACCCACTCAGCCACCCTTCCCTAATTCTTTCCTAATGTCACTATACGCAACCGTCAGGGCGATAACACGGTCTGCTCCTGCGCTACGAAGCACGGAAGCTGCAGCTGACAATGTTGCTCCGGTCGTTACGACATCATCCACGAGTATACAGGTTTTGCCGCGAATGGCAAAGTTCGTATCAGACGTTCCCTTACCCCGCAGGATGGAAATCCTGTGGCTCTGGGCCTTGGTGAGTGAAAACGCATTTGCTACATTCGCAAACCGTTCTTCTGCCGAAAGCCTGGCTTGCGGTTTTGTAACTTTGTTCCGTTGCAACAAGCGTTCGTATTGTATCCCACAGGACTTGCTCAGGGCATGGGCTAGGACTTCGGCCTGATTGAATCCGCGTTCCCGTTCCCGCTTTTTTGATAAAGGGATTGCGGTAATAATGGATTGGCTTCGTTCCATAACGCTGCGGGTAGGGGAACCCGCAGCTGCGAGAGAGAGAGGTTGTGCGGCGACGCGCAAGGAGGCAGGAAATCGTATTGCTAGTTCGGCGCCCAGCATGCCAGCATACGACGACAATCCGCCAAACTTGATGTCTTGCACGGTGCGTTCCACCCACGGCACGTGATAAGGAAGCCAGCTGAAGATTGCGTCGAGCCCCAGTTCTGTCAGATGCTTATGGTTCTGTTCCTTGACCTCTGCGCAACAAACCGGACACCACGAAACTACCCGTTCCGGCAATCCGTTCCGGCACAACGCGCACAGCCATGATCCTTCACGTTGACACCGAACGCAGGTTGGCGGAAAGAGAAGATCGATGAAGTTGCGGAAAGAGAAACGCATATAACGAGGCAGGAACGCCCGTCATCGTTCTCGAAAAAAAGTTACCGTGAATTATTCGCCGAGGATCCGGATGGTTTTGTTTTCGACCGTAAGCTTGATTGTGCCCTTATCCGGCTGGCCTTGGCGAAGCAGATAGTCGGCAAGCGGCGTTTCAATGAGTTCCTGAATAACAAGCTGCAGCCGCCGGGCGCCTTGCTCTGGACTCGCGCCTTTGTCAGCAAGCAGCTTGCGCACGGCGTGCTCGACGTCCAGCGAAAGATTCCGCAACTTCATGCGCCCTGCAAGCTCGTCAAGTTTCAACTGAACAATCGCATCAATGTGTTTCGGTTGCAACGGTTTGTAGACAAGCACCTTGTCAATGCGGTTCAAAAATTCCGGGCGGAAACGGCGCTTTAATTCTTCCAACACGCGGCTTTCAAGATGGCGAAATGCGCTGATATTCTGTTCTTCCTTGTCTTGCTGCTCAAAACCGATCACCGCCTGCCGGTTCATGTCGCCGGTACCGACATTGGACGTGAAAATGATGATCGTGTTTTTGAAATTGATCTGTTTGCCAACAGCGTCGGTCAGATGGCCTTCGTCAAGTATCTGCAGGAACAAATTGAACAGGTCGCGGTGCGCTTTTTCGATTTCATCAAAGAGAATGACGGAGTACGGCCGACGTTTGATACTTTCTGTCAGCTTGGCGCCTTCCTTATACCCGACATAGCCCGCTGGCGCGCCAATAAGTTTGGAAACCTGAAAGCTTTCTGAAAATTCCGACATGTCAAAACGGACTAACGCCTTATCGTCGCCAAACATGATTTTGGCAAGCACCTTAGCCGTTTCCGTTTTGCCGACGCCCGACGGACCGAGAAACATAAACGAGCCGATAGGCCGGTTGGGAGAGGAGAGTCCGGTGCGGGAACGGCGGATGCTTGCCGCGATTGCCAGTAGCGCTTCGTCCTGCCCCACGATCATTTTTTTCAGGTGATGCTCCAGCTGCAGCAGCTTTTTTTGCTCCTTTTGAAGAATCTGGCCGCTG
The DNA here is from genome assembly GCA_964364875.1 of uncultured Gammaproteobacteria bacterium. GTDB lineage: Bacteria > Patescibacteriota > Patescibacteriia > CAZCGY01 > CAZCGY01 > CAYINT01. The sequence goes on from CAYINT010000039.1 coordinate 2,113, forward strand.
GGAATGCCGGTAATCCGGGCGACAACATCGCTGATTTCTTTTTCCGTGATCACGCCCGATGTTTTTTCTGCGCGTTTGGTTTGCTGGTCTTTAAGAGCCTGGAACTGCGCGGCAACCTTCTCTTCCTGTTCCTTCAACGCCAGGGCGTGGTTAAAGTTTTCAGCATTGACCGCTTCCTGTTTTTTCTCGCGTATGCCGTTGAGCTCCGTTTCCAATGTGCGGATTGCACGGCCAACGTCATCGTGTCCCTGGGTTATACGAACGCGCGCAGAAGCTTCATCAAGCAAATCAATCGCTTTATCCGGCAAACATTTGTCCTGTAAATAGCGTATGCTGAGTTCCGTCGCGGCAACCAGCGCGCTGTCATCAATTTGTACTTTATGGAACGCCTCGTACCGTTCTTTAATGCCGCGCAGCACCTCGATTGTTTCTTCGGCGGTCGGTTCATTGACGAGGATTGGCTGAAACCTGCGTTCCAACGCGGCGTCGGACTCGATGTGCTTGTGGTACTCTTCAAGCGTCGTTGCGCCAATGCAGTGAAGCTGGCCTTTGGCAAGCGCCGGTTTGAGGATGTTCGCCGCATCAAGCGCTCCAGAAGCTCCGCCGGCCCCGATGATCGTATGGAGCTCGTCAATAAAGAGGATGACGTTTTGATCCGCCTTCACTTCTTCAATGATTTGTTTGATTCGGCTTTCAAACTCGCCGCGATAAACCGTTCCTGCAACGACGAGCGATAAATCAAGGCTTACAATCCGTTTCAATGCCAGTACTTCAGAAACTTTTCCTTCCAGGATCCGTTTTGCTAAACCTTCGACAATGGCAGTTTTGCCGACGCCAGGATCGCCGATGAGCACCGGATTATTTTTTGTCCTCCGCGAGAGGATATGGATAAGCCGTTCGATTTCCCTTTCGCGCCCGATCACCGGATCAATGCCCTCTTGCAGTTGTTTGTCGGTCAGGTCAGTACAAAAGTATTCCAATGCGTTGCCGCGATCCCTGCTTTTTGCGCCTGGAGCCTGCACCAACGCCGCGTCTTCTTCCATATCTCTTGCCTGATCAAACAGGTTGGTAAGATCCGGAAACTTTGAGGTGTTTTTCAATACGGTTCCCAAATGCTGCAACAGTTCGGCTGGCGCAACATGGTGCTGTTGGAATATTTCATTGGTCGCAGGATCGTTGAGTTCCAGCAAGCTCGACAATAAATGTTCCGTGCCGACGTACTTATGATCGTACTGGTTGGCGATGAGCACGGCTTTTTCAATCGCGCGCTTGGCTTGTTCCGCCAATGCGGGTTCTGACGGCGTCACGGCATCGGCCGCGGTCAACGAAACGACGTTTCGCTGGATCACGATTTCTTTGAGGCTTTCGGGCGTGATGCCGGTTTTTGACAAAATTTCCGTCGCAATGCTGCCTTTTTGCCCGCTTAAGCCATACAATAAATGTTCCGGCTTCATTTCGGCATGCCGAAGCACTGTCGCCAACGCAGCAGCGGCTTTGATGACGTTTTTCAGATGCGAGGTGAATTTGTCGAGAAGGTAGAAAGACATACACAAAGCAAAAGTCAAAAGTATCTTATACCGTTCCTCCGGACCCTGCCATGGCTTCCAAAGCTTTGATCCTTTCCTCAACCGGTGGATGGGTCGAGAAAAGCTTACTGAGGCCCTTGCCGACGCGGCCGAGAGGATTGGCAAAATAGAGCGGAGCCGTCGCGTTGGAAATGTTGCGCACAGGCCTGCTTTGCGCTGCGATTTTTCGCAAGGCGCGAGCGAGGCCTTCCGGATAGCGCGTCAGCAGCGCGCCCGACGCGTCTGCGAGGAATTCCCGTTTGCGCGATACGGCAAGCTGGATGAGCTGCGCGATGATTGGAGACAGAATAATAAACACGAGACCGACAATGGCGATAACCGCGCTTCCGTTTTTACTGTCGCTGTTGTCCCGCCTGCCGGCGCCAAACCACATGCTGCGCACAAACATGTCGGAAAGCAGCGCAAGAAGGCCGACCATGACGCTGACAAGCATCATAAAGCGAATATCGTAGTTTCCAACATGCGAAAGTTCATGGCCGAGCACGCCTTCAAGCTCCTCGTTCTCCAATTGCTCAATCGCGCCGGTTGTCACGGCAAGCGAAGCATGGTGTGGATCGCGGCCGGTTGCAAACGCATTGATCGCCTGGTCAGGAATGACGTAAAGCTTAGGAACCCGCAGCCCGGCAGTGATGCACAAATTCTCGACAAGCCGATAAAGATACGGATTGTCCTCGGCATTGACCTGTCGCGCCCGCGATGTCCACAAGACGACTTTATCGCCGTTAAAGTAGCTGAAAAGCGTCATGAAAATAGAGATGATCAACGCGAGAACAAAAAACGATGTTCCCGAATTAGAGAGCTTGTCGACAAACCAACCTACGGCCATGATAATCACGACAAAGAAAGCCACGAGCACGAGTGACTTTCGTTTATTTTCAGCAATGTGGGTGTAGGCAGTTGCCATAAAGGTTTGAGGGACACAGCACGGGGGACAAGAATTTCAAAATTTCCACCCCGTCTTTTGTACCTTATCCTCAGTCCTAGAATTTGACGTTGACTGGCTCCTTCTCGTCAGCGTTGTCCAGAGCAAAGAAATCGCGCGGAGTAAAGCGGAAAGAAGTTGCGAAGAGGTTGGTTGGGAAAACCTGCAGTTTCGTGTTGTAATCCCGAACGTTTCCGTTGTAAAATCTGCGCGCAGCCTGAATTTTGTTCTCGGTGTCGGACAGCTCGTCCTGCAGTTTGGCAAAGTTCTCGGACGCTTTGAGTGCCGGGTAGTTTTCGGCTACGGCAAACAAGCTTTTCAGGGCGCCGGTAATCATGTTTTCCGCCTGCGCCTGCTGGTCACGGCCAGTTGCGCTCATCGCTTGCGTTCTTGCTTTTGTGACTTCTTCAAACACTCTCGATTCATGCGTCGCATAGCCTTTAACGGTCTCCACAAGATTTGGAATGAGGTCATGGCGCCGTTTCAACTGGACGTCAATGGTTGACCATGCTTCGTCAACGCGGTTTTTTGACGTTACGAGGCCGTTAAAGGTCACAATGAGCCAAAGAAGGAACAAAATGATAATGGCGAGAACAATCCAGAGAATAGGCATAGGTGAGATAGTTATGAATTATCCGGCGGAGCCGGACCCGGCTCCGCCGGGCAAATTACGAGTTACAAATTATGCAAGAGAGAGACGTTTCATGGCTAGTAGAGGAGGAGACGGACTTCTGTGACGGTAAACTTTCGGGAACCCTGAATGTTTGCTGAGGAAAAAACGTGAATCCTATCGCCGGGTTGTAAGGAATTGCGCTGTGTGCTCGTAGCGCTGGTTTGCGAGGGCTGACCGGGAATCGGCGGCGAGTCTTTCGTTTTGTCGAGTTCCGTGTATCTCGCATCCTTCGTAAGAGCGGTCATCTCGGTTTCCACGTACGCGCCTTTATTCTTGTCAAACATGGTTGCGGTAAAGACAATCTCATCTTTGGTGATGCGCACGATCGTGCCGGTCCGCGTCATGACCTTTGCCGGTTCTGCAGGAATGCCGATAGCTGCTTGCGAATCCAAAGAAGTTTGTGCCGTAGTATCCGCCGGGCTCAAACCATGGGCGTCTGGCACGGTGTTGCGGTTCCGCTGCAGCGCGCCGATATACAGCACAAGCAAAACAAGAAAAAGCGCACCGAGAACGGCAGACGTTATCGCATAGAGACGAATAGTTGGTTGTGTTGGCATCCAGGATTCTGATTCGGCCATGGAGCGTTTAATAACGTTTGTGAAGGACCAGTCGAGCTGCAGATGCAATGCCTTTTACAGGATTCATGCCAGTATGTGTATGATACGTCATGCTACCTTCTTTGTCAAAAGTCAACCCCAAGACCAATCCTTGTGACGGCAGTGGTTTGGGTAAGGGGGTGCCGTTAGGCGCATTCGCGCCAGCGCATGGTAAAGCAAGCGCGTATTGAGGGATAGGTAGGGGGTGCGTTCCCGTACCCGGTTTACGCATTGCGCCTTGACAAAGGGAGAAAAGTACGTAAGGATTGAGAGTTCCCAAGACTCGGGAATTGTCCGAAAAAGGGCATAGTTCCTCGACAATCTGGAGGTCTCCGCCATGCAGCGGAAGCTTGGTCGCAACGATTTTGCTCCACGTCGCGCGGGGCTTTCACGGCTTGCGGAACCGCTTCGGCAACGCGCACTTCGCGCATGCAGTGTCGCCGGAAGTCCGCAAGTGCTTCGTATTTCCGACGCAGTGCGATTCGTCTGGTCGCCGGGTTCAAACAACGCAAACTCGGCCGTTCTGATCGACCGTGCAAGTGCATCGGCCGCTCTCACGGATCCCGGCACGTCAGGGTTTCTCGATGTGTCGCGTGGGAAGAATCTGCTGCTTGCCAGCATTGTGCGCCGTGAACGCGTGGAACCGCGTTGGCTCCTGCTGACCCACAAGCACGTTGATCACGTCGGGAACGGCGTGTTCCGCGACAGGTTTGAAACGATCTACGCACACGAGAACGCCTTTGGCCACCTGCTCGATCCGGGAAGCTGGGCTGAAGACATGATCCGGCTTGCACGGGAAGGCCACGGCGATTTCAAAAACAGCTCAATCCTCAAAGCGCTTTCCTATATCCCGGGCGCTGCGCGACCTTCATGGTTCGTCTGGCGGTCTGTCGTCTACGGACGCGGGCTGGAACCGTTCCGTCGCAAGGAAGACGGCGGCCTGCTGACAGCATACCCGAAGAACCGACGCTTGCAACTCGGCAGTCTGGACATTGACGTGTTGGAGACACCGGGCCACTGTCCTGACGAAGTGACACTCGTGGTGAATACCGAGGGCAAGAAAGTCCTCATTGTCGGCGACATCATCCGGCCGCAACGCGGACTTCGGATCGATGCGGTTCCGTCTGGATACGCGCCGGAATGCGATCCTGATGCGTTCGAACGGTCGCTGGCACTGTTGCTGGAACAGGACGCTGACGTTGTGCTTCCTGCTCACGGCAAACCGATCATCGGGCGAGAGGAAGTATTGCGCGTTCTTGATGCGAGTCTGCGGACAACGCGCGCGATCGTCGCCGAGCTCGAACATCTCTGGTCGAAACATCCCGACTGGAGGGCACAACAGATCGGGAACGCAGCGTTCAAACGGCTTGAGCTCTGGAACAACCGGCTACTCTGTTTGGACGAGCGGACTGCATGGGCCGCAAGCTTCTATCGGCAGCGAAAGGAACGGCAATGAAGGTCAACCTCGACGTTGTCGGCAGGACATATACCGTCCACTTCGCAGAACAGATCAATGCGTTTGTCACCTTTCCATGCAGCTACTGCGGCGACCAGCAGGGCCACCCCGCCGAACTCGTGATTCAGCGGATCGAAGATGAAGGCAGGAAGATGTGGCAGCCAGATTCTTTGCTCGGCGCTGTTATCGGGCGGGAGCTCCGCATGCGCGTACTTGCGGACAAGGTCGTTTGCGATCGTGCCGCGTGCAAAAAACGCCTGCGGCGGGACATGGATTACTGGTACCGTGAGGCAGGCGCTGAAGACGACACCGCACCGTCGGCAGCGGAGTAGGCCAAGGAAGAACGCTTTCCTGATGCCTGGCGAAGACACGCACCCTCTGGACTCTGTTCGAGAATAACCGAACAAACCATCCAGAGGGTGTTTTGCAACGTGATATTAAGAATGCCGAGCCTTGGAACATGACGGTTCGCATCGTCGATGGCTGCCATGTCTATGACATAGCCACATCTTGTAACCAATCCAGTTCTGCCGACTGCACAACGATAGTCCCGGCAATGGCGAGAACATTTGCAGTTCAATGACATTAGTCAATCTTCGACGCTTCAAAACGCCGGTATGCCACTAGACATATCTTCTTCAGCATCAACGATCCAAATGCCGTACAGACAACAAGAAAATATAATAAGACAGAAAAAGTTTTTTCACGGAAAAGAAAAAACACGAATACTATGTTCCAAATTGCAACAATCATATCGGCGGTAAACAGCAATCGTGTCATTGATGCCCGTCGCAGAAAGCTAACAAAGAGGAGCGCGCGCCAAAGCAATCCAACAATCCAGAAAGCGAGGAACATGCCCGGTGTCAGAATGAAGTCAATACTCGTATCGTCCCCTTGCAACAGTGGCGCGTGATTGGAAAAGAGCAGGAAAAACGCGAAAGAAGTAACAAGCACAGATGCGCTGAAGAGAAGAAGTTGGATAATGAAAATTGTTTTCATGCAATCACTGTTCTCGCCATGGCGATTACATCATACAACAAAACCCGTGTATCTACCCGGGCTTTGCTTTTGTTGTTGACTTGACAAACGTGACGGAAGTTATTTCCGCTTGACGTGTGGCTTCTCGACAAACAGATTTTTCCCTGGGGCTGGCCGCATGAAGTGATGCTTTAGCCTGTTCTTGTGATTGTTGTCGGATGCCATCTTATTTTCAAACGTTAGGAGATTGTATGGAAAACAATCATCACAACGACCAAGCGCAGGCTCCATCGCACCATACGGTTCCTTCCGCACCGCCGACACAGCCGCATGAGGAACAGAAACACAGCCGTCATTCTTGCCAGAATGACCGAAAAGGGGTTCGCCCGTTCCGTTTTGTTGTCAGCGCACTGGTGATTTGTGTCGGACTTGCAATGTTGTCCAACACGATGGGATGGGGATGGTTTTCCGATATTGCCTGGTGGAAACTCTGGCCGGTGGTCACATTCTCTTCGGCATCTCCATGTTTGGCCGAGGGAGCGCGCTGAGAACCGCGCTCAGTATTGTTTTTTCCGTCGTACTCCTTGCGGGTATTGTGATCCGGGCTGCTGGCGCGTCATGGCTGCAGACAGGGGATTCAACGACGCGGGAACTTTCTTTTTCGCGGGAAGCCGGCGGGATGACAGCAAAACTGGACGTTCACTTTGGCGCAGGCGATAAGCATTTTTCGGATAGGCCAAACACTATTTTGGTAGCAGGCTTCGCGACGACGTGGAATGGCGCATTTGCAACTGACTCCGCGCTTGTTGGAACAGAACAGCGCATCAGCGCGGAGATCAAAGGAACGTGATGGATGCCGTCGTTTTCGGGAAAAGGCAACTCGCTTGGTTTGGGCCTTGCGACGGATCTCCCATGGACCGTCAATATCGATGCCGGCACGTTGGCACTCGACATGGATTTCTCCGACGTCCAAGTCAAAGATTTGCAAATCAACGCGGGCGCGTCCACAATGAATCTAATGCTGTGCGACGTTCTCGCAGAGAGCACGGTTTCAATTGATTCCGGCGTGTCAACGGTCAATCTTTCACTTCCGAAAGACCTCGGCGTGCGGATGAACATTGACGCAGCATTGACATCGAAAAATCTCACAGATTTTACGCAAGTCGGCGATCACACGTACGAATCGGCAAATTACGCGACCGCAACAAAAAATCAGAGTTGTCGCTGGATCTCGGTGTGGCGACGCTCAATGTAACGTGGCGGTAACGATGTTTTCCGTGTTATGTTCCAGCGGATTACCGCGAGATCTCACAAGGTGACACAAGCCGAGTTCAAGAATTTAGTGCACCACCCCCTTCCAGAAAGCTGTGGAAAACTT
>CAYINT010000040.1:0-9514 GCA_964364875.1 uncultured Gammaproteobacteria bacterium
GAATCCCCACCCGCATAGGCAATGCGCCTGACAAAAGTGGTTGCGGGGTTGACTTCATCGGGCGAGAAGTGCTATAGTGTCATTGTTTAGGACACAAACAGAGACGAGAACCATGCAATCGCGACAATCATTCTCCTTTTATCCTTCCGAGAGCTTGCGGCTTATCAGTTATTGCCCTATTTGCAGCACGCATTACAACCCGCTCGCGGCCCAAGTCTTGGAAGAACGGGATGATGCACATCTCATTCATGTTGAGTGCAGAAAGTGCGGCAGTTCCATCATCGCGCTTGTTCTGACGGGCGGGATTGGCATCAGCTCGGTCGGGCTTGTCACGGATTTGTCCGGTGAAGAAGTGCTCAAATTCCGCAATCGCGAAAGTGTTCGTATTGACGATGTCTTGGCCATGCACAAAGAACTTTTTGCACCGCGGACACGTCTCTTGCGGGATTTGGTGGAGTAGGAGTCTTGGAAGTGAGAAACAGTTTTTTGTAACGAAAGCACAGGAGTAACCCTATGCCTGAGTTTTTTCTTCAAGCGCAAAGCAGAACCGTCAACGGCCGCGGTGTTCGTACACTACGGCGCACAGGAGTGATTCCCGCTGTCGTGTATGGACACGGCGTGCAAAATTCTGTTGTTCAACTCGACGCTCCGGCGCTGCAGCGCGTTTGGCAAGCAGCAGGTGAAAGCACGCTTATTGATCTCAGCATCGACAAACAGGCGCCGGTGAAGGCGATTATCCAGGATGTGCAGCGCGATCCGTCCACGAATCGCATCATTCATGTTGATTTTCACCAAGTGAAGATGACGGAAAAAATTGAAGTTGATATTCCGCTGGAGTTTACCGGCGAAGCGTCGGCAGTGAAAGAACTCGGTGGCACGCTCATCAAAGTGCTTGACTCCATTCAAGTGGAATGTTTGCCGGGTGATCTCGTTACAGCGATCACTGTTGATATCGGCGTTTTGAAAACCTTCGATGATGCAATCCACGTCAAGGATCTGGACGTTCCCGCAAAACTCGACGTGAAAGACAATCCCGACGAAATCGTTGCGCAGGTTGAACCGCCGCGCACGGAAGAAGAGCTGAAAGCGCTTGAGGAAAAGGTCGAGGCGGATGTCAGTCAGGTCCAGGTTGTCGAAAAGGAACCGAAAGCTGAGGCTGAGGTTGCAGAAGAGCCGGCGGCAACGACAAAGTAGTACGAATGTTCGGTTACAAACAGCCACGAAAGAAAAATACCCCACCCCTCCTCCTTATCTTTTCCTTCACTTTCGTTTAGGATCGAAAAGGGGAGGTGATCAAAGGAAAACAACACGCCGCAACCTTCGTTGCATCACCAACAGACAATCAAACACCGCAATGAGCCTTTCCACAAAAATTCGCGACAGCCTCTGGGCGTTTCGACAGAGCCGGAAAGCGCAAGTCATCACGCTGAGCGTTCTCGTTCTCCTCGTCGTCACGCTTGCGGGCTACGTTCTGTTTGCCGGCGGCGGCACAATGAAACGCCCCACAAACACCAATACGGCCGCTGTCAATGCAAATCGGGAACAGCTAGTCCGGCGCGCGATTGACGGCGTCAAAGTGGTGTCGAATCGGTCCAACAACTTTCCGGTTTGCGTCATGATCGAGAACCTCGTGGAAGCGCGGCCACAGTCCGGCCTTGAACGGGCCAATATTGTCTACGAAGCATTAGCGGAGGGAGGCATCACGCGGTTTTTGGCAGTGTTTGCGGGAAACGATATTATTACGAAGATCGGACCAGTGCGTTCTGCGCGGACGTACTTTTTGGACTGGGCAAAGGAGCTTGATTGTTTATACGCGCACGCCGGAGGCTCGCCAGATGCGTTGCGAAAGATCCCGGAATATGGGATTGACGATTTCAACCAGTTCTTCAACGGCACGTACTTTTGGCGCGACAGCGAATTGCGCAAAACCCGCGCGCAAGAACACACGCTGTTTACTTCATCAGAATTACTCGCCCGCGCGTTTCGGGACAACAATTTCCCGCTTGTAGGAACCTTTGCGACATGGAAGTTTGCCGACGATCTCGCACGCGATCTGCGTCCGACGACGCCGGTCAGCATCACAGTTCCGTTCTCGACGTTTACTTACAAAGTTGACTGGACGTACGACCGCACCACTGACCTCTATGCCCGCTCGCTTGGCGAAAAGCCACATGTCATGGAAAACGGCAGCCAGATTATGGCAAAGAACATCGTTGTTCAATACGTTGCAACCAGCCTGGCAGACGACAAGGGCAGATTGACCATGCAAACGATTGGGCAGGGGAAAGCGCTGATCTTCAAAAACGGCGGCGTAACGGAAACGACCTGGAAAAAGCCAAGCAGAGAAGAGCGGACGCGCTACTACGATGCGTCAAACAACGAAATTGTTTTTACCGCCGGTCCAACATGGATCGAAATTCTCCCAAATGACCGAGAAGCAACATACACAGCGCAAACAGAAATCCAGTCGCCACCAGCATCAGCGACCAACGCACGCTAAAACACAAGACAAAAATCAGGAGACGGGGGACACAATGTTCTCTGCAACCGCGCACTTCGTCTTGCATGCGTCGAAATCCGCGCTGGCAGGCAAACGTCCCGTGCTTATCGGGGCCGTTTCGATGCTTGCCTGCGGTGTCGTTGCGTGGACTGTTCTTGCTGGTATCGGCAAAAACGCCTTTCGCGCACTGACGCGACAATCAGCAATGCTTGCTCAGGGGCAAACCACTGCGCCGGTCGAGCTTCAGCGTTACCGTTTGCTTGACGGAATTCCCGTGGAGAAAGGCCACACAGCGAATCCCCAGCCGGTTGCAATCATGATCGAGAATTTGCCGGTGACAAGGCCGCAGTCGGGCCTGAGCGGCGCTTCTATTGTGTATGAAGCGCTTGTTGAAGGCGGCGCAACGCGGTTTTTGGCTGTGTACGCCGGCGCCGGGCCGCTGTCGCTGTCCAAAATCGGACCTGTGCGCTCTGCACGGTCGTATTACCTTGAATGGGCGTCGGAGTTCGGCCCGCTCTACGGCCATGCAGGCGGTAGCCCTGAAGCGCTGCGGGCGATTCTTGATTTTCACATGAAAGACTTCAACGGGATCGGCAGGGAGGCTCGGTACTTTTGGCGCGATCGCGGACTGTCCGCTCCGCACAACCTGTTTACCTCAAACGAATTCATCACGCGCGCGCTGCACGATATGGACCTGACAAACGGGCGCCCAAACTTCCGTTCGTGGTTTTTCAAAGACGAAGTGCCTCTTGCCCAAAGGCCAGCTTCCGGACAGTTTGTCCGCATTGACTTCTCCGGACTCGCGTTCCAGGCCGAATGGCGATACGATCAGGCGACGAATGCGTACCTTCGGTTGAATGCCGGGCAGATCCATATCGATACGCTCACCGGCGAGCAACTCCGCGCGAAGAATGTTATCGTGCAGGTCATTCCGCCCGTTCTCGCCGTCGGAGAAAAAGGGAGGCTGACGCTCGATGTTCATGGATCGGGGAGGGCGTTCATTTTCCGCGACGGTCAACAGTTTACCGGCATATGGAAGAAGGCAGACCGGCTTGAACGGACATTGTTCTCTGACGAAAGCGGGAACGAAATTCAGTTGAATCGCGGCAATACGTGGGTGGAAGTTGTTCCGAGCACGCAGAAAGTTGAGGCGGGAACGCTATAGCGTGTTCTTCATATGACCGCGTTGACACCGGCCGCTGAAGCCGGTACTGTTTACATGTCGTACAATGGTGTGCGATGTGGAAGAGAAGGAGGTTCTCAATGGGTTTCCCGGAAGCGCTGGGCAGCATCGGCATCATCCCGCAGGAAACGCTCTACGGCACCCCCACCCAGCATGGCATTCCGGATGGTCCGGGAGGTATCCGTGCGGGCGAGATGGACGGGCCAAGTGCAGGAGGCATCCGCGCAGGCGGCGAGCCCGACCAACCAAATAGCGAAATTCGGCCACAACGCTCCCGGCCCGAAGAGCCCATGGGCTTTGTCCCGGACGAACCGTCAACGTAGAATCGGAGCGCCGCTCCGTGGTCGTACCTCGTGGATGGGAGTTGGCAAGTTGCCTGCTCCTGTCCACGAGCCCAAATCTCTATTTCAATAAAAAAGAATTCCTGGCAGAGGGACTAGCTTGTCTCTCGCTACTTTTTGTTCGCAAAAATAGCAAACGGTAATCTATTTGGTCATCCCGAACTGCCTTTGCGGGAGGGATCCGCGTTCCCATGAAAAAAATTGAGATTCCTCCGTCTCGCTTCTGCTCAACGTTCGGAATGACCGAAAGGGAGGCTCGCTCGCGCTCAAACACAGGTTCCAAAAACGGGCAAGATTGATATATCGCAAAAATCAAGAATTTGTGATATATCAAAAAACACCGCAAGCAGCACGAAAACAGAGGTTTTACAACGTTCCGACAATCATAACCCGATCCTTGCCCGCAAGGTCTTGTTTGAACGTTGCAGAAATTCCGAGACATTCTGTTTCGTGTTCCAAAAAGTCCCGCATGGCCGGGTGGATTTCGAGCAAAGCAACGGGATGATCCGGGCGGGCTTTCCACTGTTCGAAAAACTCAGCATACAGTTGTTCCGGTTCCTTTATCCCCGACAGCGCAAGAACAGGTTCATACGCGAGATCAGGGTTTGCCCTGCGTTCCTCATCGGGAACATACGGAAGGTTAGCAATGACCGCGTCAAGTTTATTGTGTTCCGTCAAAGGCTCCAACAAATTGCCTATGAGGAAGGTAATTCTGTTTTGAACGTTGAACCGTTCTGCATTCTTCCGTGCGACATTCAGGGCTTGTTCCGAAATATCGGTTGCGATGATCTTCGCGTTTGGATAGAACAAGGCAAGTGTCACGGCAAGGCATCCGCTGCCGGTTCCAATATCAGCGATGGTAAGTTCCGCAGAACGTTGAAACATTTCCAGAAATGTTTCAACGATCATCTCTGACTCCGGCCGCGGGATCAACACGTTCCGGTCAACAAAAAAATCATGGTCATAAAATTCCTTATGGCCGACAAGATAGGCAATCGGTTCCCGCCGGACTCTGCGGTTCAAAAGCCCTGCAAACTGTGCCTGCGCTTTTGCCGGAAGAACGCGTTCCGGATTCCGAAACAGCGCTGTTCGTTCCATTTTCAGCGCAAAGGCAAGCAGGATTTCTGCGTCAAGCTCCGGCGACACACTTCCCGATTCGCGCAGGCGTTCGGTTCCCGTTTGAAGAGCTTCTCCGGTCGTCATTCTCTTTGTGCTTCAGTTGTATTCATCTCATAAAAGCCTCTTGCACAGAAGTTTGGTGTTCGTTGGGGCAGAACATGTTCTGCTCTTACTCTATCCTTTTACTGTACGTTTCAAGTTTGCATTGCCTGCTCCGCCTGCTGCAAAGCGTCTACAACTGGATCCAAATTGCCCTCAAAAATGGATTGAATAGCCGGAAAATTCATTCTGATCCGATGATCCGTGACGCGATCCTGCGGAACGTTGTAGGTTCTGATTTTTTCCGAGCGATCTCCGGTGCCGATCTGGGATTGACGAGCGACGGAATCTGCTTTTTGCTTTTTTTCTTGTTCGAAGGCAAAAACACGGGCGCGCATGATCTGCAGCGCCCTCTCCTTGTTCTGCTTTTGCGACCGTTCATCCTGGCACGATACCGTGATGCCGGTAGGAATGTGCGTCATGCGGATTGCGGAATAGGTCGTGTTGACACTTTGTCCGCCGTGGCCTGACGAGGTCGTTGCTTCAATTTTTACATCTTCCGGTTTCAGCTCAATATCAACTTCTTCAGGTTCCGGCAAGACGGCGACGGTTGCTGTCGAGGTATGCACACGCCCGCTTTTTTCAGTTGCGGGAACGCGCTGGACGCGATGCACGCCGCTTTCGAATTGAAACAAGCGAAACGCATCATGTCCTTTCACTTCGAAGATCGCTTCTTTGAATCCGCCAATGTCTGTTCTTGCGAGTTCCACGACATTGACAATGAGGCCGTGTTTTTCGGCAAACCGGGAATAGAGCCGAAAGAGTTCCGCGGCAAAGAGCGCTGCTTCGCCGCCGCCAGCACCCGGCCGAATTTCGACAAGAATATTTTTCCCCTCCATAGGTTCTTTCGGAAGAAAACGCTGTTTCAACGCAGCTTCTGCTTGTTCCTTTTTTTTTGCGAGCAACGCAAGTTCGTCCAGCGCCATGATTTTCAACTCCTCGTCGGATTCTTCGCTCAAGGATTGTTCCGTCGCGGCAATACTTTCTTTCACGCGTTCCAGCTTTTCCCAATCCGAAAACATCGCTTCGAGATCGCTCAGTTCCCGCGCATAAGATTTCAGTTTTTCTGTATCGCGCATTACGGCAGGATCTTGGAGAAAACCCCGCAGTTCGTCTCGGCGATTTTGCATCTGTTCGACTTTCTTATCCATACCATGATCCTTCGACAGTTCGACTATGCTCACTGCAGGCAATGCTCAGGATGTCGCAGAAAGCATTCTACTTCAGCTGATTTAATGTATGCTCTCTGCTCCACAGTACAACAAATCCTACCGAGTGGGTAGGATTTGTTTCAAATCTTGTTCGTTACGCTTCAGCCGGAGCCTTCTTCACCATCTTCGATTTCCGGCCTTTCATTTCCGCCTTTTTCTCGACCAGACGCTTGAAACGGTCAACACGGCGCGCAGTATCAACAAACTTCTGCTTGCCCGTGTAGAACGGGTGGCAGTTGGAGCAAATTTCCACACGTAATTCCTTGACCGTGGAGCCGGTCGTGAAAGTGTTGCCGCACGCGCAGGTGACTGTGGCGTCGGAAAAGTAGGCTGGGTGAATGGAGTTTTTCATGCGTTCTATTCCTTCTCGTGCCAACACAAGATAGCAGAAAGGCGGGAACGAGTCAAGCGACTGCCATGAGCAGGAGTTTCCCAGTTTGGAAACCCCGTTACTCACTCTGCGAGTAACGGGGAAACAGGTGAACAGCTTCCGTTTTCCCTGGCCTTGCATTGTTCCCGTTTGTTTGCTATAGTCCTTTCGCACTCTTGGCAAGACCCCAAGAGCGACTTTATCAAGCATACTCTGCACATTTCCTGTCCTGTCGGGCAACCTCGGTTCCCGGCTTGGAACGCAGGGTAGACGTCCTGGCACGGAACGTTCACTCGTTCCCGCACCGGGTAACAAGGAGATCGCATGCGAGAACCAACATTGTTAGAGCTCTTAAAAAGCGGCGTCCACTTCGGCCATCAGACGTCTCGATGGCACCCGCGGATGAAACCGTTTATCTTCACCGCGCGGAACGGCATCCACATCATTAATCTCGAAAAATCGCTGGAACAACTCAAGGTTGCCCAGAGTTTTTTGCGCGATGTCACAGCGCGCGGCGGCGCCGTGCTGTTTGTCGGAACAAAGCGTCAGGCGAAAGAAATCGTCCAACGCTACGGGAAAGAAAGCGGTTCCCTCTATATCACGGAGCGCTGGCTTGGCGGGCTCTTTACGAACTTTGGCATTGTGTCGAAGCTCGTTCAGCGGTTGCGCAAACTCACTGAAGACAAGCAGGCCGGCAATCTTGAGAAGTACACCAAGAAGGAACGGCTGCGGTTTGACGAAGAAATCGAAAAGCTTGAAAAGTTTGTCGGCGGCATCCGGGAACTTCGCGCCTTGCCGCAAGCTGTCGTTATCGTAGACATCAAGACGGAAAAAACGGCGCTGCGTGAAGCAAAGAAAGTCGGACTGCCGATTGTTGCCATGGTTGATACGAATACCGATCCCGAAGGCATTACCTATCCCATTCCGGCAAACGACGACGCGACAAAATCTATAGAACTCATAGTTCACTGTCTTGCCGATGCCGTAAAAGAGGGCAAGGATATCGCTGTAGAAAGGGGTATCGCTGCTGCAAAGGAAGCTGCTGAACAAGCAGCAGTTGTGTCAGACACGGCTCCGGTCGCCGAGGTCAAACCGGTCATGAAGGCAGCGGAGGTGGCGGCATGAGTTATTCTCTAGAAACCCTGAAAGCGCTGCGCGAATCAACCGGAGCCGGCGTGAACGACGTCAAGAAAGCGCTTGATGAAGCTGCGGGCGACATTGCCAAGGCAACCGACATTTTGCGCAAGAAAGGCAAAGTTGCGGCACTGAAAAAAGCCGACCGAACTGCGGGCGAAGGCGTTATCGGCAGCTACGTCCATTCCAACTGGAAAGTCGGCGCTTTTGTTGCCCTGGCGTGCGAAACAGATTTTGTCGCCCGCAATCCGGAGTTCCGCGATCTCGCCCACAACCTCGCGCTGCATGTCGCTGCGGCCAATCCTGAGTATCTGCGCCCGTCTGACGTTCCCGCGCATGTGATTGAAAAGGAAAAAGAAATTGTGCGGGAACAGCTTCGCGCAGAGAACAAACCGGAATCCGTGATGGAAAAAATTCTTGCCGGCAAACTGGAGCGGTTCTACAGCGAACATTGCCTCCTTCACCAGCCGTTTGTCAAAGACAACACGATGACGGTGCAGGAACTTCTTGAACAGGCGATTGCGAAAATAGGAGAAAAGGTCGAAATCACTCACTACATTCGATTTACTGTATCATGATCATCGACGGCATTGCGCTTGGAGGGTTGCTTGCGAGTCTTGGAACGCTCGTTGCTATCGGCGTTCGTAAAATTCCGCTGTTGCGCGCAATCGATGTGGAAACGATTGCGAAGGAGCGCCATGCGCGGGTAAAAAAAGACCTTATTGCGCAGCGATTGCGCAGGAAAATTTTTTTTGGCATTGATTGGATCCACGGACAGTCAAAACCGTTCATCGAAAAAACGCAGGAAGCGCTGATGCGCGCTGTTTCAAAAGTTGAACAGATGGAGCATGAATATCGGCGCCGATCCCGTGCGTCGCGGCCGTTGGCGAAACTAGAAGAAGACACCCGTGTTCCTGCATTACTCGAGGAAGCAACAACGCTGCGCAAGGCAGGGGAGTATGAAAAGGCCGAGCAAAAGCATATCGAGGCGATCAGTATGGCTCCGCAGTCCATCGAAGCGTTTCAAAGCCTTGGAGAACTCTATCTGGAACAAAAAGAGTACGAACACGCCAAAGAAAGTTTACAGTATGCATTAAAACTCAGTCCGAAAAACACCGCGATCCTTCTTGATCTTGCCGGCATTCATACCACCATCGGCGATCACGCTGCTGCGCTTTCCCGCTGCCAACAAGCCGTGACGATTGAGCCCAACGATCCAAAAAACCTCCACGCGCTTCTGCAAGCAAGCATCGTCATGCAAGAACGCGATCTTGCCGAACGGACCTTGAAACAGTTGGAGGCAGCCAATCCCGAAAATCAAAAATTGCCAGAACTGAAAGAAATGGTATCCGCGCTTCCTCCATTGCGGGACACGATTACAAAAAAGTAGTGTTCCAGGAACAGAGCAGCATGGTATGCCGTTGTAGCTTCGGTCTTCGCAAGCTACGGCCGACAAGCAATTCGTTTTTCCGCCAATCGCTGGGTGCCGATGTAGCTCAGCCGGTAGAGCAACTCCATGGTAAGGAGTAGGTCCGCGGTTCAAATCCGCGCATCGGC
>CAYINT010000041.1:0-9394 GCA_964364875.1 uncultured Gammaproteobacteria bacterium
CTTCAAGGAGTCCGATTTTGACTCTTATGAGTCCGATTTTGATTTTTTGGTAACAGTCATGAACCACACGCTGACGGAGGGCAACGCCGCGGCACTCGCGCAGCTTCTGCCCCTTCGCCAGTAGCACATCGTCGAGAACACCAAATCCTGATCGTTCGCAACAAGCGTTCATCAGGCCGGGAGCGGGGATCATCAACATCTTCGCTCCTGGGCAACTCCGAGGTCACCATTCTCTCTTGGTGACCTCAGAACTGCTCATGAATCTTGCATTTTGCAAACTATGGAAGGCTCATGTGCAGCGTTCCTTGACACGATTATCGTCATCGCTTGCGTCAGAACCGAGCTGAGCACCATTGTGTTCGGTTTGGATCTGGCGCAAGAAAAGACCAGCGAGAACGGGGGAGGGTACGATCATGATTGATGTCAGTGGTATCACATTGGATGACGACGGCAACACGATCGGTACTGTCGTCTTGGCAGGCCACTCTAATGAAGATCGAGCCGAGAGGTGAGCACGGGCTGGAACATTTTCAATGCTCGTGCGGCTTCACGGCTCAGATGATTCATGGAGGGGCAATCCTTCCAGGCTTCGATGAAGTCCGTGGACGGCTCCATGAGGCGGCCCTGGACAGAAGCCTCGATCTACTCGACAATGCTTTGAAAAACTACGGGATCGAGTGAAGGGAGGTGGGAGATGTTTCGGCTCACCTTGTTGCTCTGCTCGCCTGCGTTCTTACTGCTACGGCGTAGGCAAAGAAACCGCAAGCGAGAACCCATACCCGGGACTTCTACGTTCTGGTGGCGCAGGAGAAGTTTCAACTGCTGCTCGAAGCGGCGATCTTCAGGAAGTGAGGAGAAGATGTTCCGCGAGATCCGAAAACGCAGTCGCGGCCAGCCGAAACTCGTACTCATCGAAAGCGGCCAGCCCATGGTTCGCCGACATCCACGACGGTTGCGTTGGTTCTCGACGCTTCTCGGGCAAGCGCTTGACTGGTGGAAGGATCGTCGTCAGCAAAGACGGCTGCGCGTGATGTTCGGTCCAACCAATGACGATGAAGTCGCTTGATCTTTCCGGAACACTATGGAGGTGTGTATTCCGACGACCCGAGTTCAGAATCATGTTTCTGGCCTCAGGTTGGATTGTTCCTTACAACGTTTCGGTGGAGCATAGTGTTGAGAAATTGTTCTCGGCAGTATGTTCTACCGGACTCAATACTCATCTCATTCTTGCTGCGGCATATTATTGCAGCACACTCCTGGTTTCTCCCGCGGAGGACATCCCATGATGCGGAGAACGCTGACGGGCTTGCTCGTCGCAACTGTAACTGCGATAACGCTCTGGGGTTGCGGGAGCGATCTCGTAACGCCTCAGCAGCCGGAGAACTTCAACCCGATGTGTACGCCGATGCAACTGGCGCAGCGCATGATCCCGCCTGAAGCCGATCCGCAGGATCGGTACGGTCACTATGACGTGCCGAATCCGCCGACTGGCTTTACCTCAATGACGCCATGGATGCAGTTTGTCGTCATGGACACGTCGGCAACCGAGGACACGCTCGACGCATGGGTGTATGTCCGGCACCTGCGCCTTTGGGCCGAGGTCAACGGCAAGGAACAGAAGATGCTCGATGTCACGGCCGGCTCCTTCAACAGAGCAAGCCAGTCGGGTCTCTTCATGCGGTTCCCGTGGTTCGGGAACGGCGGCAAGTACACGGTCACGAACGCCACAGAGGTCGGAAAGCACAACGATGTGCTGGCCTTCCAAGTGCATCTGCACAAGGATAGCGTCTGGCACTGCTGGGGATTTCCGCGGGCAACCCTGCCTGCGGGAACAACCCAGTGTTGGGCAGACGTCGAATGGGCGATGTCGGGCAACGTGTGTGGCCAGGTCGGTTTTGACTGGTGGCGCACGCCGACTGCGAAGTATGCAGGATGGAATGTCAACAACGTCGAAGGCGCCGTCAGTCCGTGGAACTACCCGCTGACGTACGACGCGCCGATGACGGGAGCGTTCCAGATCGCGATCGCGGGCATCATACCGTGAACACTAGTGCGGCGACGCAAACCAAAGAGAGGCGGAGGCTTGTACAGCTCCGACCTCTCGCCCTGGAAGGAGGAAACCGTGATCCGAGGGACTCTGTACGTTCTTGCTCTGGTCGGACTCAGCATCCTGTTTCTGCTGATGTTTCTGGAGGCGTTCATCGCGGTCACGGTGCCGATTCCCGGCGCACGTGACATCAGCATTGAGGCAAACAGCCGAACGCTGGAGAGACTCCACGCGAAGCTGAAGCATGCTGTGTGGGGAGACCACACATGCGTGCAGGCGTAGTCTGGCAGCCAGGGAGATGGTTTTTGAGAAAACGCTCATTCGATGGTTACGATAACGAGGCATACTCAGTCATAACCATCTTCCCCGAGTTCAGAACATTCGTTCCGAATTCAGGGAAGGCATTGTCCTTTCTCTCAGGCCGGAAAGCGTCTGCGATCATTCGCAGAGCGGAACGTTCCACTGCCATTCGCCATACTGGTTTCAGTACGGCAACTCTCTCCTCAGATGGCGCTGGGATCGGTGCCGTATGTTTTCCGGCCGCAGAGAAAGGGTTGAAAGAGCAGGGTTATCTCCAATAAAAAGGCGGGAATCTTGTTCCCGCCGCAGACCCACGCAACCAAACTCACTCAGCTCGTTGGTGCGGGGCACGGCAAGATCTGCGGCTTTGTGTTGTGTAGAAACTTTGTACATTCGAGCACTGTTCCCGCTTCTCATTCTTTGGTACAATCCCTTCGATGTCATCATTCCTTCGGAAGCTCGAAACAACCGTCACCGGCGGAGCAATTCTCATTGGCATTGCATCGCTGTGCAGCCGTTTGCTTGGCCTTGTACGTGATCGTTTATTGTCATCACAGATCGGGCCGGGTGATATTCTCGACAGTTATTACGTCGCGTTTCGTCTGCCGGATTTTATTTTCAATATTCTCATTCTCGGCGCGGTTTCTTCCGCGTTTATTCCCGTCTTCATCGAACTTTGGCACAAGCAAGACAGTTCAAGCAAAGACCAAAAAGACGCATGGAACCTCGTCAACAACCTTCTTTCGATTTTTGTCGTCAGTCTCAGCGTTCTCGCGGCGCTTGGCATTGTTTTTGCCGGGAACATCGTGCCGATTTTTGCGCCGGGATTCCACGGCGAAAAACTCATGATGAGCATCACGATGACAAGGATCATGCTGCTTTCCATTATGCTCTTCGGCATCAGTAATGTCCTCAGCAGCATTCTCAATTCACTCAAGCGATTTTTTGCCTTTGCCTTTGCGCCGGTGTTTTACAACATCGGGATTATTATCGGGATCAGCATGCTGTATCCGCGCATCGGCTACGTTGGTTTGGCCTGGGGCATTGTGATCGGCGCGTTGCTGCATCTGCTTCTGCAACTTCCGGCTGTGTACCGACTCGGCTACCGATTCCGATTGCAATTGCAGCCGCGACAACATTCCGTCAGAAACGTCTTCCGCCTTATGGTGCCGCGCACGGTCGGGCTTGGCGCGATCCAGATTGACCAGACAGTCAGCACGATGATCGCGTCGACGCTCGCCGTTGGCAGCGTGTCGATTTTCTCCCTTGCCAACAACCTGGCGAATGTTCCGATCAGCCTGTTTGGCATCTCGCTTGCGATTGCGTCGTTTCCAGTCTTCAGCGAAATGCTTGCCGCTCAGCAGATCGGCAAGTTTGCCCTGGAGTTTTCCAAAGTATTCCGGCGCATACTCTTTTTTACCATTCCGGTCACCGTGTTGTTTTTATTGCTTCGCGCGCATATTGTCCGGCTTATCCTCGGATCCGGAAAATTCGGCTGGGATGATACGATTCTCACGGCACAGTCACTCGGTTTTCTTTCGCTTTCATTGTTTGCGCAAAGCCTCATTCCCATGCTCGCGCGATCCTTTTACGCGCTGCAAGACACAAAAACACCGGTTACAATCAGCGTTCTGGCAGTCGTTATGAATATTATTGGCGGGTTGCTCTTAGGTCCGATCCTCGGCGTCCAAGGGCTTGCCTTATCATTTTCCATCGCAAGCACAGTCCAGATGTTTCTCTTGCTGCTCGTTCTTCGTTTGCGGCTCGGCGATTTGGATGATGAGCGGATTCTTCTCTCAACAATGAAGATTATTCTCGCGTCCAGCGCAATGGCCATTGTGGTCTGGGCGTTTCTCCATTTCCTTGCGCTTGGCATTAACAACAAAACCGCAATCGGCATCTTGATTCAAGGCGCTGGTGCTGCGCTTGCGGGAACGTTCATCTACATTGCCATCACGATGGTTTTCAAGTTTGATGAAGTCTCTCTCATCCGGCAATGGTTGTTCCGTGCACGGAAACAGCTTTTTGGTCGGACAAACCGCGTCTCTAACGATGAGGCATGAATCAGTCAAGGCGAAATTTTAGCATTACCGCTGATCCCTCACATTCGTTTGGGGTGCGCGTCAAGTATGCAGTTTCTGACCATGCTTGTGGTTTATTTATGGTGCCATGAATATTCGTAACTTTAGTATTATCGCCGATCCTTCGGCTTCGCTTAGGATGGGCTTCAATGTTTGCAGCTCGGAACCGGTGTTCTTGGGAGAGCAAAGTATATGCAAATAAGAAATTTTAGTATTATCGCCCACATTGATCACGGTAAATCAACACTTGCCGACCGATTGCTCAAATACACACATTCCGTCGCCGACCGCGATGCGGATAAACAGATTTTGGACATGATGGATTTGGAGCGGGAACGCGGCGTCACCATCAAGCTGAAACCGGTCAGTTTCCACTACCGCAATGTTCAGCTGAATCTCATTGATACGCCGGGCCATGTGGATTTTTCCTACGAAGTCTCTCGTTCCTTAGCCGCGGTAGAAGGTGCATTGCTGGTTGTTGACGCAACGCAAGGCGTTCAGGCACAGACACTTGCACACTTCCATGTCGCGCAGGAACTACAGCTTGCCATTGTTCCCGTCATTAACAAAATTGATCTGCCGAATGCACAGGTCGACAGCGTGACCGAAGAACTCGTTGATCTTCTCGGCTGCAAACCTACTGAGATCATTCTCGTCTCAGCCAAAACAGGGCAGGGGATGGAGGGATTACTCACGGCGATTGTCGAGCGCATTCCGGCGCCAAACATCGTTCCATCATCCGTGCCTCGAGCACTGGTCTTTGATGCGATCTTCGATGAATTTCGCGGGGTTATTGCGTATGTGCGCATGATGGAAGGCAGCCTCAAAGCAGGGGAGCGCCTGCAGTTTCTCGCGACGAAAGAGCAATCCGAGATCCTCGAAGTCGGACGGTTTGTTCCCGCGTATGTCAAGCGGGAAACGCTGACTGCTGGCGAGATTGGGTATGTCGTCACCGGACTCAAGGCGTTGGAAACCGCACGCGTTGGCGATACATTGACGTCAGCAGGAAGTTCCGCCGCGCCGCTTCCGGGATACCGGGAACCGCAGCCGATGGTGTTTGCTTCGCTCTATCCGAAGGAAGGCAATGATACGACGCTGCTTCGGCGGGCGTTGGAAAAGCTCAAGCTCAATGATTCGGCGCTGCAGTTTGAAGGCGAGCGCTCCAGCGTTCTCGGTTTGGGTTTCCGCTGCGGATTTCTCGGCCTGTTCCACTTGGAAATTGTGCAGGAACGTCTTCAGCGCGAATACGGGCAGGAACTGGTCGTGACCGTTCCGTCCGTAGCGTACCGCGTGCAACTGACGAACGGAGAGTCACGCGTTGTGCGTGCAGCGCAGAATCTTCCCGATCCGGCGGCTATTGCGCACGCCGAAGAACCGTGGATTGCCATGCGATGCATTGTTCCTCCGGCCTACCTCAACGGGATCATGCAGCTGATGAAAGAGCGGCGCGGATTTGTCACAGGCACTGATTATCTTACCGGCTCCGCGTCCATGGAAAGGATTGTTATCAAAAGCGAACTGCCGCTCTCGGCCGTGCTGACGGATTTTTATGACCAAATGAAAAGCAGATCATCGGGATTTGCGTCCATGTACTATGAGTTTCTCGATTACCGCGCAGCCGACATTGTGCGGCTTGACGTGCTGATTGCCGGTGAACGCGCTGAAGCCTTGTCATCGCTCATCATCCGGAACGAAGCCGACCGGGCTGGCAGGGCAATCCTTCTCAGCTTGAAAAAAGCCATTCCGCCGGAACAGTTTGAAATCCGGTTGCAAGCTGCCGTCGGCGGCAAAATCCTTGCTTCAGAACGCATTTCGTCCATGCGCAAAGACGTGACGGCAAAACTGTACGGCGGCGATGTGACGCGCAAACGAAAGCTGCTCGAAAAGCAAAAGAAAGGCAAAAAACGGATGATGGCGAGCGGAAAAGTTCAGTTGCCAGCGTCTGCCTATCTGGCCGTGTTGAAGAAGGATTCTCATCCATAGCGCAGGTTGTCCCGCCACATTGTTCCGAATATTCAAAGAAGGCGGGATCCCGCTTCATTGGAATCAAAAGGGAATGCAGGACAACCTGCGCTATGGAATTTTCCGCAGAAACATCTTGATCCTAGAAACAAGCTCGGCGTCAGGCCTCGTTCTACTATCTGAGCAAAGCTGTTGGCCTGTTGCACAACTGTGCAACAGGCTGGAGAGGTACGCCTCTATTATGAAAGAATCACATGGCCATGTGTGCGAAAGTTCCGAAAAACCTTTTAGCCATTTAGCTAAAGGGCTAAACTCTCAACAACTCTTTGCTCTTAGCGGAACGTTGTTCGAAAGGCTCTTTGAGCTACACAATCTTGTATCTACCCACCAGATCTAGTAGGTATCGCTCTTGCAGCTCTTCCTCGAACACAATAACCTTATTTGCATAAGGCTTATTATCCAGATGCCGTCCCCACCTTTACCATTCGCAAGAAGATTTTAATTGAGTAAACGTCCAACACACCTCTTTTGGGCAAAAGAGAGGAGCATTGTATGATCACTTTTGCCCCAAAGGGAAACAGTGTAAACGAGTAGAAGCCGGCACCCCTATAACAAGTGACACTTTCGTCCGAAAGGGCACTATTCTCGCATCCCCGTTCTTTTTTGAAAGGAATCTAACCTCCAAAGCGCCATTTTTGACTATGGCGAATTGGTGGGCGCGTTCCCGTCCACTTGCCTGAAAAGCTACTTGTTCCCGCACTTCAGAAGGAGTAGAGTAACGGCAGGACAGTAAAAATGATCATTGCGACGAGCATGACCGAAAACACGATGATGGAACCAATGCGGAGGATAGTACGTCGTTTCATGGGTACGATAGATAATGCCCTTCCATTCTAGCAACAATCTCAATCCCGGTGAAGCCATACTCGCGGAAGTGCGGCCGTATCCCTTTGCGCAGATGGGCAGATGGCTCTTTGCAGCGTTTTTTCTGCTTGCGCCGTTCTTTTTCCTCGTGTTGCTGTTTCAGCTTGGGCGATGGGGAATACTACTCTTTATCCTGCCGTTGTTCATTGGCGCGATGCTGACCGTGCGACTTATTCGTATCTATACGAGAACCGTGCTCATTGTGACAAACCGTCGCCTCATTGACATTGACCAAAAGGGGCTGTTTGAATGTGTGGTCTCGGAAGCAGACTATGACCAGGTGCAAGACGTCAGCTTTAGCGTGAAAGGCATGCGACAGACGTTGCTCGGATTTGGCAATGTCGCGATTCACCTTGCGGGAACGCAAACCAACCTTGAGGTGCACAATACCCATCACCCAGGCGTGGTGCACGAACGTATTCAGAAGGCGCGCGCAGAAGCGCAGCCGTCGGCCGGGCAAACTGACGACACCGAGAACGTACACGATGATGCGGAATCGGAAAACCTGACAAAAACCGTCCGCAGGCTCCGCCAAATGATGGGGAAAAAGGATTTTCAAAAGCTGATGGAAAGGATTGAGGACGAGTAGCGTGTGATCGTGTATTGTGCTGATGGCTTGATTTTGGTATACTCACTGTCCTATGCCTCGTGCCTCACGCAGTTTTTCGTGGGATCAGCTGACGCGCTCACGCCTTTTTCTCCTTGTCATGGCCGGCATTGTCCTGTTTGTCCTTGTGGCTTTCTTGCGTGAAGCGGTCCACCGGTACGAAGTCCGCCAGCAAATCAGCAGTTTACAATCGGAAATCGGTGATCTTGAAACAAAACAAAAAAAACTCACGGATCTCATAGACTTTTTTTCAAGCCCTTTGTTTCAGGAGCAGGAAGCGCGCCAAAAACTCGGCAAGGCGAAGCCGGGCGAATCTGTCGTTTTTATTCCAATCAGCAATGTCAATGCATCACCAACAAACTCATCCGCCGCCCAAGACGCTGAGCAGCGGGAACAAGCCGTATCAAACCCAGTCCGCTGGTGGCGATACTTTTTTGCAAGTTAACATGATCCTATGAACGACACACCCATCCTAAGCTCTGAATTGAAAGAACATCAACCCGAGGTGCACAGAGCAAAACAGTCTCACCGCAAGAAAAGTGCGTTGCGCAAGCTCGGATTGATTGCCACAATCGCGCTTGGTGTGATCATCGTCGCGCTTGGCATTTTTGCATCAGGGCTCTATGCATTTGGCTTGCAAGGCGCATGGGTGGATACGACCGTGAAAGCGGTTCCTGTTCCCGTGGCATTTGTCAACAGCCAAAGTATCCCGTATAGCGATTACCTTGATGATATCACGAGCCTCCAGCATTACCTTGCCAGCAGCCAAAACCAGGACACAACAGAGAAACCGAATGACCAAGATGTGAAGAAGGTTGTTCTCAATCGCATGGTGTATGATGCCGTGCTCTACCAGGCGGCGCAGAAATACAATGTGGCGGTGTCGCAGAGTGAATTAAACCAACAATTGCAGGACATTGCATCGGCGGCCGGAAGCAACCAAGACATCGACCAGGCGCTGAAACAGCTTTATGGCATGAACCGTGCCCAGTTTCAAAACAAAGTGCTGAAACCCAATCTGACATTCCAGGCGCTCAATAAGGCTGTTGCCGCGGACAAAACCCTGGAAGAAACAACAAAGAAAAAAGCGGACGCAATGCTGCAAAAAGTCAAAGAAGGCACAACTGCCTTTGAGGATCTTGCCAAGCAATACAGCGATGACACAACAGCATCAGCCGGCGGCGATTTGGGATTTTTCGGGAAAGGGCAGATGGTGAAAGAATTTGAGGATGCGGCATTTGCCCTGGAACCGGGAAAAGTAAGCGATCTTGTCGAAACGCAGTTTGGCTACCATATCATCAAAGTAGTCGAGCATGTTACCGATAAGAAAAAGGGCGAACAGGTCAGCGCAAAGCATATCCTCATACAAACGCCCAATGCCGATACGTATCTGCAGAAACAGATCAAACAAGCGCAGGGGTTTATTTTGCCGAAAGGGTATTCCTGGGATAAAGAAAACGGCTGGGTAGGATA
>CAYINT010000042.1:0-9325 GCA_964364875.1 uncultured Gammaproteobacteria bacterium
GTGTACCAGAAAAGTCGGGTTTTGTTTTAACATGGCTATACCAGATTCTCCTTGGCAGGAACTCACGAAGATACTGTTGATTCCTTGTGGGTTGGCACGGATTTCAAAACCGCCGAACATCTCTTGGATATCCGCGCTCGGGAATACGGTACGGATGACTGCAGCAATGCCTTCCTTATCCATTATTCCCTCCCCAGGGCTGCTGAGCACGACAAGATGGCGTGTACATGAGACTGGGGAAGAACGTAGCAAGGCTCAATGCCAATATATTAAACTTCAAATACACGAAACTGTTAATGCGTCTTGGTTTGTGGTATGATTTTTTTGTTCTCGCAGGAAAGAAAACATGCAAACACAAATCAATAATCTGCAATGGTTAATCGGCGGCGAGGCTGGCTTTGGTATCAAAGTGACGGGCCAGATGTTTAGCCGCATGTGCGTGCGCGGCGGCTTGTTCACATTCGATTACACGGAATATCCGTCGCTTATTCGTGGCGGGCATAATTCATATCAGGTGGATGTACGCGATCATCCCATGTTCAGTTCGGTCCGGCCAATTGATCTGCTTGTTGCGCTCAACCAGGATTCCATTGTCCAGCATGCCGACCGGCTATCACCATGCGCAGGTATTGTGTTTGATCCGGACGCGAAAGACACCAACGTCAGCGTTTTTGACGGCAAGGACATACAACTCTGTTCCGTACCGTTAACAAAACTTGCCCGCGAAGCCGGCGGGACTATTCTTATGCGCAATGTTGTCGCGCTTGGTGCAAGTGTCGGACTGTTGCAGTACGATCTGGATTTGCTGCTGAGTGTTCTCCATACTGCGTTTGATCGCAAGGGGCAGAAAACCGTCAACGAGAACATCCACGCAGCAAAAGCAGGCTATGCGTATGCACGTGATCATCTGGAACCGTTCCCGTGGAAGCTGGAACGAAAGCACGAAGCGAAAAAACACATAGCGCTGCAGGGCAATGCCGCAATTGCGCTTGGCGCGATCCAGGCTGGATGCAAATTCTTTGCCGGGTATCCGATGACACCGGCAACATCGATTCTCACGCTCCTTGCTCGGCACGCCGAAAAAACCGGCATGGTTGTTCGGCATGCTGAAGACGAAATTTCCGTGATCAATGAGGCGATTGGGGCAAGTTATGCCGGCGTTCGGTCAATGATTGCAACATCCGGCGGCGGATTTGCGCTGATGACGGAAGGCGTGGGGTTGGCCGGCATGACGGAAGTTCCGCTTGTCATTGTTGTTGCGCAGAGGCCAGGCCCTTCCACGGGTTTGCCCACATGGACAAGCCAGGCGGATCTGCAGTTTGTTCTTCACGCTGGCCAGGACGAATTACCGCGGATTGTTCTCGCGCCCGGCGACGCGCGTGAATGTTTTTATGCAACTGTCCAGGCGTTCAACTTGGCCGACAAGTACCAAACGCCCGTGTTTATTTTGACCGACAAGTTTCTTGGCGAAAGCCAGGCCACAATCGAACCGTTTACGACCGACCATCTCACACGTGACCGCGGAGCTTTAAACTACGTTCCTCAGCAAGGCGAGAACGGGCTGTATGACCGGTATCGCATCACTGCCGACGGCATTTCTCCGAGAACAATTCCCGGTATGCCCGGCGGCGTCCACACGGCAAACAGCGATGAGCACGACGCCATCGGTTCCGTTGATGAATCTGCGGAGAACCGGATTGCGATGATGGAGAAACGCATGAAGAAACTAGAAACTGCGAGATCTGACATTCCCGTGCCGACACTCTACGGCTCGGCTGTTGCCGACCTCACGCTGGTGTGCTGGGGTTCCACAAAAGGTCCGGCCATTGACGCAATGGAACAGCTGGCACAACAAGGGACAACCGTCAACGTTCTCCATTTTGTGTATCTCCACCCGTTGCCGATTGTCAAGGTAACGGGAGTTCTGCGGCATTGTCGCAATACGTTGCTCCTTGAGAATAACTACTCCGGACAGTTTGCGCGGCATCTTATGACAGACGTTGGGTTCCAGCCGGAACACACATTGTTGCGATACGACGGCCGTCCGTTTTTTGCCGATGAGATTGCCCAAAAAGCGCTTTCTGTTCTCGAATGACGATACCCGATACAAAAAAGTTTGAGCATACAATTCCGACATGGTGTCCAGGCTGCGGCGATTTTGCCGTGTGGCGGTCGCTGAAACTTGCACTTGCGTCAAAAAAGAAGGAACCGCACGAATGCGTGATCGTGTTTGACATTGGCTGCTCCGGTAACATGGCGGATACAATCAAGGTATACGGTTTTCACGGACTGCACGGACGCGCACTTCCACTCGCCATTGGAATCAAGCTTGCCAACCATCACCTCCCAGTCATTGCCATTGCGGGCGATGGAGGCGGATATGGCGAAGGCTTGAGCCATTTTCTCCACACGATCCGCGGGAACCATGACCTGACGTACATTGTCCACGACAACGCGGTGTACGGGCTGACGAAAGGCCAGACTGCGCCGACGAGTCCGGAAGGATTCAAAAGCCCATCCACGCCAGCCGGTGTTCACGAACAACCTATTAACGGCGTTGCACTCGCCCTGACTGCTGGAGCGACGTTTGTTGCACGCGGTTTTGCCGCGGAAGGGGATCATCTCACCGATCTCATGATCAAGGCAATGGATCACCGGGGATTCGCGCTGCTGGACGTGTACCAGCCGTGCGTCACGTTCAACCATCTCAACACGTACGAGTGGTTTCGCCAACGCGTGTACAAACTTGGAGAGAGAAAGCATGATCCGACAAATCGGGAACAGGCATTGCTGACCGCACTGGAATCAGGCGACGAGCTTCCCATCGGGATTTTTTATCAGAAGGAAGACCGGCCGGCGTACCACGAACAAGAAAACGCGCTTGCCGCAGGAACGCTTGTTGATGCTCCACTGGATTCAGCGAGTATCACAGAACTTACTGAAGAATATTTTTAGCGAGACGCAGCGCACGTGGCGCCACGTGCGCTGCGTGACCGAAAACGTTCCAAAAAGCAAAGACTATGAGCATCACCGGAAGCCTGGAACTCATCAGCTTGTTTGGCGTCGCTGTTCTTGCGCCGAATATAAACTTTTTTCTTCCTGTCAGACCGACGTTTCTGACAATTGTTCTTGCCGCGCACATGCCATGGTTCGCCGTTGGCATGACTGCGGTGATCGGCGGCGTTGTCGGCGTTATCCCGCTGTATGAAGTTGCATATAAGGCCAGCGAGACAAAGCGTGTCCAGCGATGGCTGCACATGCCTGGAATCGGGAAAGTTCTGCACGCGCTGAAAAACAAACTCTTTCTCCTCATTGTTCTCCTTGTCGTCACGCCATTGCCCGACCAACTCATCGGACTGAGCGCCGGTGCACAAAAGTATCCCTTTGGCAGATTTCTCTTGGCAAACCTTGTTGGTAGAGCACTGATTTACCTTCCGCTGGCCTATCTTGCTGCACATCATCAGGCCGCAGTCCAAAGTGCCTGGACGTGGGCTGTGCATTTACTGACGTTTTAGGGCTGTCCAGTACTGGTTGTGGTATACTAACGAACCGGCGAATGCCGTGATCATTACAAATTACCTCAAACGCTCTCGCGGAGGACGACATGAGACTCAGCAAACAGCTCAGCCTTGTGTACCGCGAGATTCGTTTCGTGGTACAAGGGTTGCTGTCAGCCAACCATCCGCTGGTTGCAAATGTTGTGTGCACGCGGCGGTGTAACCTAGCGTGTACGTACTGCAACGAGTACGACCACATCTCCACGCCGGTTTCTACAGCACTACTCCTCGAGCGAATTGACCAACTCGCTGCGTTGTGCACAGCTGCATTGGTCTTTTCCGGTGGAGAACCGCTGTTG
Organism: uncultured Gammaproteobacteria bacterium; assembly: GCA_964364875.1. Lineage (GTDB taxonomy): Bacteria > Patescibacteriota > Patescibacteriia > CAZCGY01 > CAZCGY01 > CAYINT01. Next base: position 3,857 of record CAYINT010000042.1, read on the forward strand.
CACCCGGAACTCGAGCGTGTCATCGCGCATGCGCGGAGCAGGGGAATGATCGTGGGCATGATATCGAACTGCTTTCTCCTAACAGAGGAGCGGATCGAAGAGCTCAATAGAGCCGGCCTCGATTATCTGCAAGTAAGCGTCGATAACGTTGAGCCGGACAGAAGATCGAAGAAGAGTCTCCGGCTTCTGGAGCCGAAACTTCGCCTGCTTGCGCAGAGAGCGCAGTTTCGCGTCCACACCAACTCCGTGCTCGGGGCGGGAACAGAGAATCCAGAAGGAATTCTCACTGTCGTGCGGCGAGCGAAGGCACTTGGGTTTACGAGTGCGGTTGGCATCGTTCACTCCGATGGCGACCGCCTCATGCCACTCACAGAACGGGAGCGGTCCGTCTTTCGGCAAGCAGATGCTGAACGCAGAAGGGGATTCACGCGCTTCAACTCCTTCCAGCATGCACTTGCTCGAGGTGAACCGAACACCTGGCGATGCCGTGCCGGAGCACGGTTTCTCCATGTGTGAGAGGACGGACTCGTGCACTACTGTTGCCGGCAGCTGGGAAGACCCGGTATTCCTCTCAGCGCATACGGCCGTTCGGACATCCGCAGAGAGTACCGTACGGCCAAACCATGTGCGCCGTTCTGCGCCGTGTCATGTGTCCACCATACATCCATACTGGATTCGTGGCGCGATCCACAGAAGTAGGCACACTCGTCCACGAAGGACGATCCGTACATTGGAAGTGACCCCGGCCCAGTCTCAGGGGAAGAGATTGGTGACCGGGGTCTTGTGATTTACTAAGAATACATGTGCACACAAGTACGGATGAGGATTATTACTCCAAATCATAAAAATGAACCTTAACCTTATGGGAATAAGGTTGGGTACGTTCGTTCTGATTTTGCAACATATCACCGACGATATATCGCAAAAATCGTGTTTTTGTGATATATCACAATTTTGCGATATTTGTGACATATGGCAAATGGATATTTTCGTCAGAACAGTAGTAGTCATGGCAGCGCGGGTGTCGACACCCGCGCTGCGTCCAACAGAAGTAGTTATCCAGAACAGCGCATTGCATAACTGAGGTTCTGGAACCTCAGTTGTAGAGTATTTGTCTCTCCGTTCTGGTAGCATTCAAGACTGACCGAGCGTGGAAGCTCGGCCAGCTTTATCAAAACCCCTGCCATGGTATGTCTTGCTCCCCGTTCCCGCCTTTAGGTTGGGATGGTATACTATGTGCCTATGGAAAAACTCTGGGAAGTCAAACCGACAGTGACGCGAGAACAGCTTGCCAACTTTCCGACGCTGGATCAGGTTGTGGCGCAATTGTTGGTAAACCGCGGAATTGAAACATCCGAGGACGCGGAAAAGTTTTTGCATCCGGACTATAACGAGCTGCATGATCCGTTCCTGTTCCGCGACATGCAAAAAGCCGTTGACCGCATCAGTTCCGCGTTGAAAGAAAAACAATCCATTGTGCTCTATGGCGATTACGATGTAGACGGTGTCAGCGCGCTTGCTGTTTTGTTCTCGACTTTCCGCGCACTCAAAGCAATCGAGAACGTTCAAATCTATATTCCCGATAGGTACACGGAAGGATATGGAATGAACGAAACTGCAGTGCGATCGTTCCATCAACAAAGCGTGAAGCTTATCATTGCGTGCGACTGCGGTTCCAGCAACGCGCAGGAAATTGCGCTTGCCAACAAACTCGGCATGGACGTCATTGTCGTTGACCATCACAAGCAACCGCCAGAAGTTCCCGCAAGCTTTGCCATGCTCAACCCGGTTTTTCTCGACGAACCGTATCCTTTCAAAAAACTCTGTTCCGGTGGTGTTGCATTCAAGCTTGCAACCGCGCTGCTCCGCGCCCTTGCCTACGGAAAAGGAATGCTCGACAAACCATTGCCCGAAGGATGGGAAAAATGGCTGCTTGATTACGTCGCGCTCTCAACCATTGCCGATATGATGCAGCTTGTTGGCGAGAACAGAACGCTTGTCACCTACGGCCTCAAAGTTTTGCAAAAAAGCAGAAGACTCGGATTGCAGCAACTTGCCCGGGCCGCAGGGACCAAACTTGCGCAGGCGACCACTGGCATGGTCGGTTTTCACTTTGCGCCTCGTCTCAACGCGGCTGGACGGCTGAAACACGCCAATTCCGCGTTGCAGCTTCTCATCACGGAAGATCCGCAAGAAGCTCGCCAGCTGGCCGACGAGCTCCATACCACAAACAAAGAACGGCAAGACCTGACAATGAAAATTCTCAATGAAGCGGTCAAACAGATTCCTGAAGATGATCTGCCGGTTCTCCTTGTCGCGAAAGGGGATGGATGGTCAAGCGGCGTTGTTGGGTTGGTGGCAGGCAGGTTGAAAGAGAAGTTCCATCGTCCGGCACTGGCAATCAGCGTGATGGATAATAAAATCGTCGGTTCCGGTCGCAGCATGACCGGCCTTGACATCACGCAAGCACTTGTGGAATCCCACGAGCATCTTGCACACTTCGGCGGCCATCCTATGGCATGCGGGTTTACTGTCCTTTCGCCAGAAGCATTGGAGCCATTCATAACTTCCATGCAAAAAGTCGCAGAGCGGGAATTGAAAGAAGAACACTTAGTGCCCAAGATCAGTATCGACGCAGAAATTCCATTCCACGGCGTTCAATGGGAGTTGCAGGCCAACCTCGAGCAGCTGGAACCATATGGAATCGGCAATCCAGAACCAATGTTCCTTGCCCGTCATTGTACTGTACAGGAAGTCCGAACCGTTGGAACGGACAAACAACATTTGCGCCTTGTGCTCATGGATGAAAAAGGCGGCACGCATCAAGCCATTTGGTTCCGCCTAGGCGCATGGGCAGAGAAACTCAAGCAAGGTTCTGTGGTAGACTGTGTCTTCCGGCCGACCATCAACGAGTGGAACGGCCACCGCGATTTGCAGGTTGAGATTGTTGACATCAAAGAAAGTAAGAAGTAAAAAGGAAAAAGTTCCGGAGGCCATATTCATTTTTTACAGTACTTCTTCCTTCTTCCTTCTTACTTTTTCCTCATTCCTTGTAGCAAAAACATGACTACCAAAACAATCCATATCTTCACCGATGGAGGAGCGCGCGGAAACCCCGGCCCTGCCGCGATGGGCGGTGTCCTCATCGACGCTGCAACAGGAACCGTTCTCGACGAGTTTGGAATCTATCTCGGTGAAACAACAAACAATCAAGCCGAGTATCGGGCGCTGATCGAAGCGCTAAAGCGGGCCAAGCAGCACGGTGCAACGACTGTGGAATGTTTTCTTGATAGCGAACTTGTCGTGGAACAGATGACTGGCCGCTACAAAGTGAAAAACGGGGGACTGCAATCGTTGTTCCAAAAAGCGCAACACTTGGCGCAGCAATTCGAAAATGTCGCATTTCGCCATATTCCGCGGGAACAGAACAAACAGGCCGACGCGCTGGTCAACAAAGCGCTCGATGAGCGCACGGCGGCGTAGCGGTTCTTGTCGCGTTCCCGCACTCGTGACGTACGCAAGATTGATAGCACAACTTTCGATAGACAGAAAAACAAAACAAGGATCGGCTTTCCCTTTATCTCTCTGCACATCAATGCAGACGTCACGATTCCCGCAGTGGCGTATTTCAACGATGAGTTGTGGGAGGCTTTTCGTGAATTTTGCGATGTATGTATCGTGCAACAGCGCGGTGACTTTACGAAAGAATTTTTGCTTCCGGAAAAGTTGCGAATAGCATCTGAATACCTTTTTCGAGAAATATGCATGCTGACGTACCAATTGAGAAACTTTTCGGCGCATACGATCAAAAGCCAGGAAGTGCTACGGAAGCGTTTTCCAGAGATTCTTCAGTCAGCGCTGAATACGTTTTTTCGGCGTAGAACTCTTTGCCGCTAAAACGTCTTCCGTTGGCAAACACGGGTAAGTCTGCTACGATAAAAAGGAAAGCATAGTCAACGATGCAGAACAAAAAAATATACAAACAGGCGCCGTGGTACAACCGTTTCAGCATGCGTACGCGCATTGTCGCGCTCGTTGTGCTTGGCGGCGCAATGTACGCGGCAACACTGATTGCATTGTTCCGCCCACAAGCAAGCACCATGTCGGCACCGTGCCATTATGCAGGAGGCGACTGGGTATCATACAAAGCCGTCGATGCAAGTTTTCGTGTATTGTTCCCGTGCACACCGCAAAGAGTGATTGCTCGCGTCGCCACGCTTGGCAGTAAAGGAATGATGATCAAACAAGAGTTTCTTGCAAAAGGCGTTGATAACACCAATTATTATCTCAACGTGCTGATCTACCCCGCCAAGACAGACCTTTCAAAGGACGTGACATTTCATGATGATTTTATCAAAGGACTTCTTACAGGAACGCAAAACGGCAAACTAGTGAGTTCCTATGCTATGTCAACAAATTCCGGAACCGCCGTCGACTATCAGATTCATGATGCGGAAAATCAGTATTATCTTCGCGGACGGAATGTCGTGCGCAGCAATATTCTTTATGCATTACTCGCAACCAATACCACGGGGCAGTTTCTAGAAGGGGACTACGCAAAGTTCGTCAATTCGCTGCAGTTGCAGTAGATGTTCCAGCATCTATGCAAAGACGAAGACTCCGTGTGGTACGACAACGGAGTCTGTTTCATGTGGCTGAGGATGCCACAAGGTTCGATAGGGCAGAGGTTTCGAAGATGCAAAACGCTCAGATCGTGGAGGAGGCACAGTCGTCACGACGTTCCGTGTTGATGGCGTGATGCCGCCGGAGCGCCTTCGCCGTTTGACGCGGAACGTTGATTGCTGTTCGCTTGGCGCACGAGACAAGCCGCTCCCAAAAGCAGCAGAACGATCAGCGGAAACACGATGAGCCCTTTCCTTCCAAAGAAGAAGCGTCCTGCGAAAGCTGCGATTGCTGCCGCAAACGAAGCAACAATGAGCAAATCCTTGATGTTGAAACTCTGTGCAAGACTTCCTCCAAAAGTCTCGTCCATGTTTCTCCCGATTTCGTTGATAACCTTCCCGCAAGGAACAGTGCAAAGTTCACACCGCCCTCCGTGGTGAGCTGCATACAGCGTACTCTAGCATACACCCGCGTTTTTGTTGAGAGGCGCACTGGGTTTGACCTCGCACTAATCCCGAGGACGTGCTCAATTTGCCGCGCGCTGTGGCGAAACCGCCTTCAGCTCACCGTCTGCTGGGACAACATCCGCGATGAGTTCTGTCTTGGATTCTAGCTTGAAGTGCAACACCTAAGGTGTCATACCCCTCACAAAGACCTCATACGGCGTTAAATAGTTCAGCCGTTTTCTCGGGCGGTGGTTGAGATTATACACAGCTCGATCCACGTCCTCTTGAGTCACCATAGCAAAGGGACTGCCCTTGGGGAAGAACTGTCGCAGGAGTCCGTTCCAATTCTCGTTCGTGCCTCGTTCCCAGGAGTGGTAGGGAAGAGCAAAATAAATCCTCA
>CAYINT010000043.1:0-9228 GCA_964364875.1 uncultured Gammaproteobacteria bacterium
AATTCTTCACTCGGGGAATCCGCGGTATGCACTGGGAAATGGTGGGTAGTTACCTCGGTTTTATTGGTACAAATAGCGTTTTTCCGATAGAATAAAGAGGAGTAGTAGAGAGTACACATGAAGTGTGAAGAGTGAAGAATGAGGGAATTCGCAGCCGTTCAAGTTTTGCATTCCCCATTCTTCATTCATAATTATTCATTCTCTTGGATTGGTACGATAGAAGTCATTACAAATTACGAATTACAAAAGTCGAAAAAAGTTTGTCTCGGAGATTCGTAATTTGTTATTCGTAATCTTTCTTCATGAACTGGTACGATACAAATAATTCCAAAGTCCAAATTACGAATTACAAAAAAACCTCATCAGTTCGATGTTTCGTAATTTGTAACTCGTCATTCATAATTCTTCCGTATGGATTGGTACCCACACAGCGAGATTGAAAAAAAGTGGCAAAAACGCTGGCAGAAACAACAGCTTGATTCTGCAGACGATTTTAGCAAGAAGCCGAAAGCCTATATTCTTTTTGAATTTCCATACCCATCGGGCGACGGACTGCACATGGGCCACCTGCGCAGCTACACGGCGCTTGACATTATGGCGAGAAAGCAGCGCATGGAAGGCAAGAACGTCATGCTCCCGATCGGCTGGGATGCGTTTGGTTTGCCAACGGAAAACTACGCGCTAAAAACCGGCGTGCATCCTTCTGTGATTACGAAAAAGAATATCGAGAACTTCCGCAGGCAAATCCATTCCCTTGGCTATTCCGTGGACTGGCCACGCGAGATTGACACAACGGATCCGAAATATTATCGCTGGACACAGTGGATATTCTTACAGTTCTTCAAGAAAGGGCTTGCGTATCAGGCGACCATGCCGATTAACTGGTGTCCAAAAGACAAAATCGGTTTGGCAAATGAAGAAGTCATCAACGGAAAATGCGAGCGGTGCGGTTCCGCAGTCGTTCGAAAGGAACAAAAACAGTGGATGCTAAAAATCACGGCCTACGCGGATCGTTTGATTGATGATCTTGCCCTTGTTGATTATCCAGATCGCGTGAAGACGCAGCAGATCAACTGGATCGGACGGAGCGAGGGAGTGGAGATAGAATTTCGGATTTCAAATGACGAATTGCGAAGCTCAAAATCCAAGCGCGTAGGAGCGGATCCCCATCCGCGACGGAAGGAAGAATATATTAAAGTGTTTACCACACGCCCGGACACGATTTTCGGTGCGACGTACATGGTACTTTCGCCGGAACATCCGCTTGTTCCACAAATCACAACCGAAGAACAACATCCTGCCGTTAACCAGTATCGTACCATCGTGCAGAAAAAATCGGATATGGAACGAACGGATCTTGCCAAAGAAAAAACCGGCGTATTTACCGGAGCCTATGCTGTCAATCCGGCCACGAAAGAGAATATTCCAATCTGGATTGCGGATTATGTGCTTGCTTCTTACGGAACCGGCGCGATTATGGCCGTTCCTGCACATGACGAACGGGACTGGGAATTTGCGAAGAAGTTCGATTTGCCGATTCGCACAGTTATTGCGTCTCCAAAAAATTGTGTGATGATACATGGATGTCCGAAAGATGAAAAATCTCTTATTCATGTTGAAGAAGATACTAATAAACATTGGGTTCCCTGGATAAGAAAAGAACTCAACAAAATGGGTTTTCACGTTCTTAATCCGCTTATGCCGGAAGCATGGCATCCCAATTACGAAAAGTGGAAAGCAGTAATGGATACATTGCCCATCGATGAAAATTCGGTTCTTGTTGGTCATAGTTGTGGCGGTGCGTTTCTTGTCAGATGGTTAAGCGAAAACAAGAAACACATTCGGAAACTCATTCTTGTTGCAGCCGCGAAGACCATTGCCGATGATGCGTCAGAAGAGAAAAAATTGTTCTTTGATTTTTCCGTCGACCCATTGTTAAAAAATCGGATTCAAGAAACGGTTGTCCTCATTGGCACACAGGATAAAGAGCGCCATCGGCAAAACGCAATACTGTATGCAGAAGCATTAAACGGGCGCCTCGTTCAGCTTTCTAATAGAGGACATTTCAGTTCTGCCGATATGGTGAAAACGAACGCTTTTCCTGAACTGCTTGAGGAGATTCTAAGAGATGACAAAGTTTCTGTCGGAGAAGGAACGCTCATCAATTCCGGCCAGTTCGACGGCATGCGTTCTGACGAAGCAATCGGCAAGATTACCGCTTGGCTGGAAAAGAAAAAAGTCGGCAAGAAAGCAATTTCGTACAAACTCCGCGACTGGGTGTTTTCCCGCCAGCACTACTGGGGCGAGCCGATTCCGATTGTTCATTGCGAGGAACACGGTGCGGTTGCTGTTCCCGAGGACCAACTGCCGGTGGAACTTCCGTACGTTGAGAAGTACGAACCATCGGGAACTAGCGAATCTCCGCTTGCGAATATTCCTGAATTTGTGAACACACAATGTCCAGTGTGTTCCAAACCAGGTAAGCGCGAGACGGATACCATGCCAAACTGGGCAGGATCAAGCTGGTATTACCTTCGCTATTGCGATCCGAACAATGCTGAAAAGTTTGCTGACAAGAAAAAGCTGCGTTACTGGCTGCCCGTGGACCTCTACAACGGCGGGATGGAACACACCACGCTCCACTTGCTGTATTCCCGTTTTTGGCATAAGTTCCTTTTCGACCTCAAGCTTGTTCCCGATCCCGAACCGTACAAGCGAAGAACGTCGCACGGGATTATTTTGGGCGAGGATGGACGGAAAATGTCCAAAAGTTTCGGCAATGTCGTGAGTCCGGATGATCTCATCGAGGAATACGGCGCAGACTCTGTCCGCACGTACGAAATGTTTATCGGACCGTTTGAGGACACGATTCCGTGGTCCAACCGCGGCATTGTCGGCGTGCATCGGTTTTTGGATCGCACATATAAAGTAATAAGTGAGACCGCTGAATTGAAGGACGAGCCGGGAAAATCAATTTCCGTTCACGCATTAATTCAAAAGGTTACTCGGGACATAGACGAAATGCACTTTAACACTGCAGTGAGCTCGCTTATGGAGTACATGAATAAGCGAGACTTTGCCCCGAAACTTGATAAGCAAGGAAAACCAGAAGGTGATTATGTTGACAAAAGTGCTTTGCGCATTTTTTTAGTTCTTCTCTATCCATTTGCACCACATCTGGCCTCTGAACTTTGGGAGAAAAAATTTGGTGGAGATATCAGCAAAGAAACATGGCCGACATTTGACGAAAAGAAATTGCATAAAGAGACGGTCACTTTTGTTTTCCAAGTCAACGGCAAGGTTCGCGCAAAAGTGAACGTTCGTCCGAACATCACGCAGGATCAGGCGCTAGAAATTGCACTGTCGGAGCCGAACGTTGCGAAATACGTTCCCGCATCGCCGAAAAAAGTGGTGTTTGTGGCGGGAAGACTGATTAACTTGATTGTGTGAAACAAGTTCGCATTCGTCTTTTTGTCATTCCGGACTCGTTTCGGAATCCCGTGGTTAGTCGAAAAAGGAGATGCTGAATCAAGTTCAGCATGACAATAAAGAAGAGGATGGTGACGAATGCGGATCCCTGCCGGGGGCGTTCTTCTTCTTTGACTGCGAAGAAGAACCAAGAAGACTCAAGCGCCGGACAAACTCGCTCGTACGCTCGCTCAAACATGTCCGGCGCAAGGGGAGAACAAGGACGAAGATATTTTTCAATCTTCAATGCGAACAATTCTTCTTTCAGACCAAGCATTGCAGGAAGCGGCAAGCACTATCCGCGCCGGCGGGCTTGTGGTGTATCCGACCGAGACGGCATACGGGCTTGGCGCAGATCCTTTCAATCCAGACGCGGTGCAAAAAGTGTTTGTGCTAAAAGGCAGAAACGACGGCAAACCGCTTGGCCTGATTGCCGCGAATCGGGAACAAGTTGAGGAAGTGGTGACGATTGTCCCTGAAGCAGAACCGCTCATCAAACACTGGCCGGGTCCATTGTCGCTCGTTTTGCCGATACGTGTTCCACAGGACGAAAAAAAGAAAGAAGGCTTGTTGCTGACTGCGGCGCTTGGCGGTACATTGAGCGTTCGCATCTCAAGTCATCCGTTTGCATCAGCGCTTGCTAAGGCCGTTGGGCATGCCATTACTGCGACCTCGGCAAACCGGAGTGGAGAAGGCGAGATGTATAACATACAAACATATTTAAATATGTTTATGGGTTCGCTGGAACCGGATTTGATCGTCGGCGCAGGAATATTGCCGAAAACGCAGCCGTCAACCGTCGTTGCGTTCCGCGATGGAAAACCAGTAGTGCTGAGGCAAGGAACGGTAGAAATAAAGTAAAAAGTAGAAAGCAGAAAGCAAAAAATCGTGAAAGTATGCTACACTATCTTTGATTATTTCTGCTTTTTGATTTCATCTTTCTGATTTGTTCCCGTGCGTTTCCATCTCACCCACCTTCATTTTCATACGCCGTTTAGCACGATGCTTCCGCACCAGCTTTCCCGCACGGCAAAGGAACTTTTTGCATCGGTCGGAATTTTGGGATTTGCGATTTCCGCGGCAACGCTGTTTGAACCGATTTACCTCAACACGCTTGGCTATACCTTCAGCCAGATTGTGTTTTTCTACGTCATCGCGTATGCGCTCTATCTCGTGCTTATTCCTTTTGGCGCAAAATTTGTGCTGCGCTACGGCTACGAATACGGTATTGCGCTTGGTTCCTCGCTGCTTATCATTTATTACCTCGCCCTTTTCGGAATCCCGCAATTGCCGGAACTGTTTTATTTTGCGCCCGTCCTTCTGTCTTTTCAAAAGATTTTTTACTGGATGGGGTATCACGGCGATTTTGCGCGTTCCGCAGGACGCAAAGAAATGGGGCGGGAACTCGGCGAAATCAGTTTTATCATCGGCCTTGTGACGATATTCGGACCAATTGCGGGCGGCGCAGTTGCCTCTGCGTTTGGCCTCCGCTTGTTATTCCTATTCGTTGCCATCCTTATTCTCATTTCCAATATCCCCTTGTTCCGCGTCCGGGTGCATGAAAAGGAAAAAACAATTCCGTACGACGGAGCGTTCCAGTTGCTGAAAGAACCAGTACATCGCCGCAGGTTTTTTGCCTCGCTTGGCTATGGCGAAGATTTTATTTCCGCCGTTTTCTTTCCGATATTCATCTACTCAGTCGTGCAGGGAGCGGCAAGAGTCGGCATGATTGTCACGTTTTCGTCACTCATGACCGCACTTGCTCTGCTGTATATGGGAAAGCTCACTGATGATAAAAATCCGAACGTCATACTGCGTCTCGGCGTTGCCGCAAAAGCGCTGCTTTGGCTTGCGCTGATTCCCGTGCGTACGGCATTCCAGTATTTTTTTGTTGATGCCGGATATCGGATTGCCCGTGGCGCAACGGAATATCCGCTGCTTTCCGAAACGTACAATGCTGCGCGGGAAGACGATGTCATGAAAGTTGTCGTGCTGTATGAAACCGGCCTGATCATTGGCAAGCTTATCGCCATGATGGCGCTGCTCGTCTTGTTTCAAACATCATTGCCCGTGTGGACATCCATGTTTATGCTCGGTGCAGTGATGAGCATATTGTACGCATTTTGCCGACACCGTTCAATAAGTGCGAATTCCAAAGAACAAAGTACAAAAGACTAAAGTAACTCACTTTGGAATTGAGATTTTTCCTTACCGTGCCGCATCATGCACAAGTCTACCCTGACTGACCTTACAACAATCCGAAAACGTGCCCGGCGTTTTCATGTCCGGCCAAACAAGGAGCATTCGCAGAATTTTCTGCTCAATCAGGATGTCGTTCGGACCATGGCGAGTGAAGCTGGCATAGGAAAAAGGGACTGGGTTTTAGAGGTCGGGGCAGGTTTTGGCGCTCTCACGGAAGAGCTTCTTGCAACAGGCGCCGACGTTCTCGCTTTTGAGATTGACGAAAACCTTGCTGCTGCGCTTGTCGATCGGTTCCGTTCCGAAACGCAGTTCCAACTGATCGTCGGAGATTTTTTCCGCTGGTATCGGGAACACACGCAAGAACTCATGCACAAGTCGTTCTCGATAGTCGCCAACTTGCCGTATCACGTGAGTTCCTTTTTCTTCGAGACTGTTCTGTCGGATTCCATTTCGCCAAAACAGATCATTGTGCTGTTGCAAAAGGAAGTTGCCGAGAGGATTGCCGCGAAACCGGGAGCGATGAGTTTGCTGAGTCTCTCTGTGCAAATGTTCGGAACTCCTTCTGTTCTTCTCTATGTGCCGAAACGCGACTTTTGGCCGCAACCGGATGTGGACTCGGCAGTTCTCGCAGTCAAAAATATTCATGGAGGGCCGGATAATACGAAACAACTGTTCCAACTTGCCCGCATGGCCTTTGCCGGAAAACGCAAACAGCTGCATAACACGCTTGCTGCCGGCTTGCACCGTTCTGGCGCCGAGATTGTTCCTTTGCTTCGCAAGGCGAACATTGCCGAAACCGCCCGGCCGCAAGAACTTACGGTTGCAGACTGGAAACGGCTGGCGGAAGCATTCCAGGCATTGCTCGAAACTCGCACATCACCATAATAGCCTATCAAAAACATTCTCTCTATTGGCAACAGTACTCATTCGGAATGTCACTCTCTGTTGGGCAATAGTGATACAAGCTCGTGCGTCGCGAAAAAGGGCACGCTTAAACACCAAGTATTGGCGAAAAATGTTTGTTGACGTATCCGTCAAGTTTTGCTATAATGTAGGCCTATCACAGAGAGCGAAAACGGCAATTGCGCCCGCACCAACGGGAACCCATGAAGACGACTCTTATTTGGACGCCGGTGGACGAAGAACAAAACGTTAATCCAGAATCAACGCAGGATCGGACGCAAAAGATCCTGTTGAGTGGCGTGGTCATTGTGGGATTGGCGACATTTGTTTTCGGTTTCCTGTATTTAAAAACATCAATCTCAGCCCCTTTCCGCCTTGCTGACTCGACCAACACAAATGCAACGAGTCTTGGCGAAACAAGCCAGCTCCTGACGACACTGCGTTCCAAAGACACAGACAACGACGGGCTGTCGGATTATGACGAACTCTACGGCTACAACACATCACCGTACCTTGCAGACTCGGATTCTGACGGACTCGCGGACAATCAAGAAATTCAGCAGGGGAGCGATCCCAACTGTCCAACGGGGCAAACCTGTTCGCTGGCAGCCGTTGACACCAACGCGGCAGAAACAAACGCCAGCGCGTCACTGCTGGATGTTTTCGACACCAATACCGCGACGGAGACAAACACTGATGCAGTAACAATCCAGGAGCTTCGCACGACTCTGAAAAATGCGGGAGCGCCAGCCACGACGATAGACGCCCTTGATGATGCAACACTGCTGTCGCTGTATCAGCAGGTCGTGACAGAAGCGGGCGGAGCACAAACACTGCCGGCTGATACGAATGCCGTTCCATCGGCAACAAATACATCCGCAACGGCAAATACCAATGCAGCGGCGACTGCTAATACTTCCTCAAATAATTCAACAAATACAACGCTGACCAATACGTCATCGCTCGGTTTGATTGATGAAAAAACCCTGCAAAATCTGACGCCGGATCAAATCCGGCAATTTTTGCGGGAAGGCGGGGCTGACGAAGCGGCATTGCAGCAAATTGATGACGCAACACTCAGCTCGATTTTCCAGGAAGCGCTGCAAAGCATCCCAAGCTCGTCCGACTGATGTTTGTGAATGCGCACGATGAAGGCGGGAAAAGGAGCATGTCATTCCGACCCTGAGACCCGCCGAACCGGGTCGAAGGGGAGGAATCCCCACGCCAGCGCGAGATTCCTCCGTCTCATCCAGCTCTCGCGGAATTCGACGTTCGGAATGACCAAAGATGGTATTCATGGGGGCGAAGATCAAAGAGAGTGACAAATCAGAAATATGAAAGCAGGAGTGATAAAACAAAGCAAAAAGAGAAAATCAAAAAGCAGAAATATCCCTTTTGACTTTTGCTTTTTGACTTCTGACTTTCTTGTATGACCAAGCGTCCGACACAAAAAGTTGCCTCTCGACGCACAGTCCGAATACTCGGCATACTACTGGGCATTGTTCTTGTTTTTGGCATTGCTACGCCCTATTTCTTCCGGCCGCAAGTCGCGCAAGCGTTTCCAGGCGAGGCATTGGCTGCCGCAGTCTGGACATTTGTGAAGACTAAAATTGCCACCGGCATCTATATTGCCCGGCATGGCGCGCTTGAAGTTGCCTACAAAAATGCATTACGCACCTTCTTTACCCAAATGGCCCGGGATACGGCCATTCGGCTGACGACGTCAGGCCCGGGACAAACATCGCTTTTCATCACTGACAAGAATTATTACACCAAACTTGCCAGCGGCGCGGCAGGCGACTTTTTAGATACGCTGGGGACAAAAGCGTTTGGGGTTGACGTCTGTAAACCGCAGGACCTCAACGTGCAATTTTCGATCCAACAGGCGGTGGAAAAACTCGCGAAAAAAGCGTTAAGCGGTATCTCAATCAATGTTCCGTGCGAAAAAGAATACAATAAAGCGCTGAAAGAAGATAAGCTTATTATTGGTCAAGGGAAGTTTGACGCGAAATGGACTGGTGATGATACCTGGCCAGTAACACTACCGCAGGCAAAAAGCAAACTTGCAAGTCTGTACAATCTGCGTAATGACGCTCTTTTTTCTTCACAGTGTGGCGGAGAAGCCGTGAATAATGCGTCCACGTGCCCGGCATCCTTAGCAAATCGTGAAGACATGCTCTGCGCATACGGTAATGCCGATGAGTACAGTCTTGGCGCGTGTATTCAGGTATACGAAAAAGATATTACGGACTATCAAAAGGCCGCAGATGCGAATCTAAAAAAATGTTTTGCCCGAATAACACCGCGAGTTCAGCGCTGCTCGGCGACAGATGTTTTTCGTAACTTTGAACAGCTTGGCAAACCGCTTGATCTTGTGAAAGTAACAAAATATTTCGAGCCGGGCGAAAATGATATTGGATCGTTGTTTACGCTGACTGATACTATGCAGCAAAAAGCTCTTGAAGCCGAAAAACAAGAGCGCGATGCTGTCAATGCTGATTACGTACCGCTGCGCGATCCGTTGACAGGCGAAATTTTAACCCCGAAAACAAATATTATAAAGGAAGGTGAAAAACTCTCTGAAGATACAGAAGCTGAAATTGCTAAGATTCATTCTGATACTTCCCTCTGGGCCGATGTGCGCGATATTTTCTT
>CAYINT010000044.1:0-8932 GCA_964364875.1 uncultured Gammaproteobacteria bacterium
CCATTCTCCTCATCGGCCACCGAGGACACGTCGAGATGGAAGGCACGATGGGTGAAGCGCCGGACACCACGATTCTCATTGAAACAAAAGATGAAGCGGAAGCGATTGCTTTGCCGAATCCCGCAAAGACGATTGTTTTGACCCAGACAACGCTGAGTGTTGATGACACGAAAGAAACCATTGCCGCGCTCAAACGAAGGTTTCCTGACGTTCAGTTCCCGCCGAAAGAAGATATTTGTTACGCGACGACCAACCGGCAGGGTGCGGTCAAAATCATTGCCCCGCGCGTCCAGCTTTTTCTTATGATCGGCGCGCCGGAAAGTTCCAATACCATGCGCTTGGTGGAAACAGCAAGAAACGTCGGCGTTCCCGCCTATTGTATCGAGAGGGCTGCAAACATTGATCCCTTGTGGTTGGAGGGCGTAGAAACAGTTGGCGTGACTGCTGGAGCTTCGGCGCCGGAGCATCTTGTGCAAGAGGTGCTTGTATGGCTTCAGGAACACGGAGCAAACAGTGTGGAAGAAGTGGAATCCATCGTGGAACACATGAAGTTCACTTTGCCGCCGGAACTTCTCGACAAAGCAAAAGCATCCGGAAAGGCAGAAACACTGCTTGCAAAACATACGATCGTTCGATAGGAGTACCTGCGTGACAGGGAAGCTGTTTTGTCGTACACTCATAGTATGAAAGTTCTGATTGTCTACGGCACAAATTCGACAGGAACACTGGATGTCGCGGAAATCATCCGCGATGTGTTTGTCGAAAAAGCGCATTCGGTAGAACTTTTGTCTGCATCCAGCGTCAAACCCGGCGACCTGAAACACCATGACCTTGCTATCCTTGGTTCCTGCTCGTGGATGCGAATGGACGGCGACACCTTTTTGGACGGACAGCTGCAGGAAGAAATGTTCCGGTTCGTTTCGTTGCTGGAAGGAAAAACATTCCACAAACAGCGATTTGCCGTTTTTGGGCTGGGGGATTCACGCTATGACCAGTTTTGCGCCTCGGCCGACCACCTTGAGCATCTCGTCGAACGCGTCGGCGGGAAGAAGCTTGGCACTACATTGCGCATTGACAAGTTTTTTTTCAATCTCGGCGAGAACCGCCGGGCAGCAGAGTGGTGGGCGCGGCATCTGGAACGATTGCTCGCGGCGGGCTACAACGAGCCTGCGCCGAAATTGAGATCGATTGCCAAAACGCCAACCTTAACGTAAACTCGCTTGTATGGAACCAATCGTTGTTGTTGACCAGCTGGTGAAGCGTTTTGATTCGTTTACGGCAGTGGACGGAATTTCGTTTTCCGTACGCGCGGGTGAAATATTCGGTTTGCTCGGGCCAAACGGCGCGGGCAAGACCACGACCATCCAGATGCTTCTCGATGTTATCACGCCAGACAGCGGTACCATTTCCATCTTTGGCAAAGACCTTGCGCGGCACGGCGAAGAGATACGCGCATCCATGAACTTTTCCTCAAGCTATGTTTCGCTGCCCTGGAACCTTACTGTTGAAGAAAATCTTCGCGTTTTCGGCGGACTGTACGGTGTTCAACGTGTGCGAGAACGGATTACGGAACTGCTCGCGATGTTTGGGCTGGAGGAATATCGTTCTACAACCACAGGCAAACTTTCGTCAGGCCAACTGACGCGGCTTGTTCTCGCCAAAGCGCTGATCAATCGTCCACAACTGCTGCTTCTCGACGAGCCGACCGCGAGTCTCGATCCGGACATCGCCGACAAAACGAGGCGCATCCTTGTTCGCCTGACGAAAAAGGAAGGAATGACTGTACTGTATACCTCGCACAACATGGCCGAAGTGGAATCCTTATGCGACCGGATCGCGTTTATGCATCACGGAAAAATTTTTGCGCAAGGAAGCCCAGCTGAGGTTATCGCTTCCTACGGGAAACGGAACCTGGAAGATGTGTTTCTGCATGTCGCAAGAACAGAAAAGGAAGAAACTGTATGATCCGCCCGCCCCAAAAACTTGAAACGACAGTACACAAAAACATCATTGAAGCATCTCAACCGACAACACGGGAACGGGCATCTTGGTTTTTTGGGTGGGGGATGAACTGGACGCGCATCCGAGCATTGCTGCTGCGGAACCTGTTTGTCTACCGGCGAACCATGACGCGCTTGCTGGATATTTTCTTCTGGCCCTTTTTAGAGCTTTTGTTGTGGGGGTTTATCGCATCGTTTATCGGGCAAACCGCAGGCAGAGGGGCAGACATCGCCTCTATTCTGCTCGGCGCTGTTCTTCTGTGGGAAGTGTTTTTACGCTCTGCGCTTGGAACCAGCACGACGTTTTTAGAAGACCTGTGGACGCGAAACTTTTTGAATATTTTTGCGGCGCCCGTCACCGTTGGGGAATTTCTCATGGCAATTTTGCTTTCCAGCCTGATTCGCGTTGCCATGACGTCCGTTATTCTCGCATTGCTGGCGTCACTGTTCTACGGATTTAATGTTCTCACGCTTGGATTGCCGCTTGCCGCTTTTTACGCCAATCTTGTTATGACAGGCTGGGGGCTGGGGATTATTGCCATGGCCATCATTTTGCGGTTTGGCCAAAGCGCGGAAATTCTTGCCTGGGCGTTCTCATTTTTACTGCAGCCGTTTGCCGCGGTGTTTTACCCAGTCTCGGTATTACCGCACTGGCTGCAGTACGTAGCGCAAGCCATTCCGCTCTCGCACGTGTTTGAGGGAATGCGCGGCATTTTGCTCAACCATACGGTGCCGTACCACGAACTGCTGTGGGCGTTTTTGCTTAACGCCGCGTTTCTGCTCATGGCAACGGCGCTTTTCATGAGAGTGTTTCGCATCGCCAAAAAGAAGGGATTTCTCGTGCGGGTGTGGCAGTAAGGTTCTGAAACGTTCCGCCATAACCGAGGTCCCGCGACCTCGGTTATGTGATAGGAAAAGTGGAGTTATGCACATGTCAGCCTCGATATATCACAAAAATCGCAAAAATGTGATATATTGCAAAAACGCGATTTTTGTGATATATTAACTTTGTTATGTTGCAATTAAACAAACCTTATCATCTCGCTCCTCTGCCACCCAAGATCAACTGGAAGAGTTCCGCGTTCTCGGACATACTGCTAAAAGCGCGGGTCGAACTTGCAGAACTCAAAGGCTATAGCGCAACCGTTCCCAATGCAATGCTTCTGGTGTCGCCAGCCGTGATAAAAGAATCTGTGGCAAGTTCCAGCATTGAAAACATCAACACGACATTAATGGGTGTGCTGCAAAACCAGATGTTTCTTGCGGACGAACAGCATGGGCCGGATAAAGAAGTCCTACGCTATCGTGATGCCGTTTTGTGGGGCTATAAAAATCTCAGTTCTCTTGGGCTTTCCAAAAAGCTCATGTGCGGGATCGCTGACCAGCTTGTTCCCGATTTGAAAGGCCAGCTCCGCAAACGCCAAAACCAGATCCAAAACACGACAAGCGGCAAGATACTCTACATGCCGCCCGCGCCGCTCAACATACCAAAACTTTTGTTGAATTGGGAAGAATTTTCCCGGCTTTCTGAAAACCGAATTGACCCGCTGTTAGCGTGCATTGTTGCGCACTATCAGTTTGAAGCAATCCATCCGTTTGAAGACGGCAACGGGCGCGCGGGAAGAATTCTCATGGTCTTGCACTTGGTCCATGCTGGCGTTCTCGCCGTGCCAATTCTTTATATCAGCGGCTATATCACGAAGAATCGCACGCATTACTATCGGTTGTTGAAAGGCGTGACGAATAGCGGGAACTGGGAAGAATTCATTTTGTTTCTGCTCAAGGGATTCTACCTGCAGGCAAAACAGACGAAGGCGACGCTGATTGCCATTGCCGAGTTCCACGAGAGCTTGCGGGAACAAATACGCAAAGAACACCACAAAGTCTATTCAGCGGATCTTGTCGAGGCATTGTTCACCTTTCCGGTTATCACGCCGGTGCGTCTTGGCAAGGCGCTTGGCATCCACTACACGACGGCAAGCCGGCACTTGGCAGAGCTTGCCAAAGCAAACATTCTGCGGGAAGCGGAGGTCGGGCGGTACCACATGTACGTTAATGAACGACTGCTAACGATTGTACGCAGGTAGTGAAGGGTTTGTTCGGTGGGAATTTGACAGAAAAAACCACGGTGCTAGAGTCAAAAACAAGACGGGTAGAAGCCGTCTTGTTGTCTTTATATGGAACATCACCATATTCACAGAACGTATCTTTCGGATTCGATCTATTTCGTGACGACAAATGTGCGAAGACATGTGGCGTTCTTTCGGGACAGAAACATTGCAAAGATTGCTGAACAAAGCATTTGGTGGAATCGAGGTTCAGAATACATTGCGTATGTCGTTATGCCGGACCACCTTCATCTTTTATTGCAGCCGGTCAAAGACAATATTTCTATTCTTATGCAGTCATTGAAATCGAATTCATGTCGTGAAATCAACCGTCATCTCTCACAACATAGCGGCGAGCGCGCGCTCGCCGCTATACAAGGAGAGAGAATATTTCAATGGCAAAAGGGATTTTACGATCACGTCATTTGTGACGAACGTAACCTCATGAATCACGTCGAATACATCCGCTACAATCCTATGAAGGCTGGGCTTGTTGAAAAACCCGAGGATTATCCGTTTCTGTTTGTTGACGATGAAGCGGTCAACAGAGCGCTAGGATACTGAGCATTCTTTCGTACCGGGAGATGAACGTTCCCGACGGATAAAAGAAAAACCCACGCCCTCCGCGCGAGTCTTTCTCTTTCAGCCAGAGGTACTACTATAAATTGCTTGGTTCCGTGATGGTGTCAATATTCTTGTCGATCTTGTCGTCCTTGGCAGTTGCACCGCACGCCTTGCGATCTGTTTTCCAAGTTTTCCAGGCCGTGTTGCGCGCTGTACGCCATGCTGTCCAAGCAGCATTATGGGATGGTCTGTACGCTTTCCATGCAGCCTTGATCGCCTGTCGCCGTGCAGTGGTGTCCGTAAGAGCCCAGCCGGCCTTGAGTGCTGTGAGACGAGTTGTTAATGCCGTACTCCAAGCCATGTGCAAAGCGGCTTCGGCGCTGATGATTGCGTTGTCGCGCGTATCCACAGCCGTGGACATGCATGCCGTGTCAAGCGTCTTTGCCGTCGAAACAACTTTTGCCTTTTCGTAGATGTTCTTGACTTGTACCGGTGTCAAAGCCTGTGCCGCAGGAACCAACGCTCCTACGCCAAGGGCGAGCGAAAGCCCAAGAACAGCGATTTTCTGTTTTGTCATATTCAGTCACCCCCTTTCAATATTCCAGGCTGTCATACTACCATGAAACGTCCGAAAACGCTTTTTGTGACGGACGCTGTGCGGGAGACGAGGTACGGAAGACTAACGGCAACACCCCTCTCCCGCCATAGGCGGTAACCGTCCTCCACTTATCTTTTCCTTCAGAACGCTACGCGTTCCTTAGGATTCAAAAGGGAAGGGAAGAAAGGAAAAAGAAAGAAACCCACGTTCGCAGGTCTCCTCCTTTGGCGGCGTGGGTTTCAATGTTGACAACAGAGCTGGCTAGGTAGCGCGCGCGGAAGAACACGCGGCCGTCCGACCATGATGCCGCGGTGGCCTGTCCGGACAGTTGCGACGTAGAGCGCGTCCTTGCAACCGCTCTGCCGGCGACGCTGGTGCTTGAGGAGCACATCCAGCAGATCTGGCTCCGCGATGCAGAGAATCTGCCAGCCTCTGGTCGAGAGCACAAAGCCGGTCTGGCGAAGGTGAACAGCTGACTCAACCATCCCTGCAACATCGGAACCCAGTGTCCGATGATTGACCTCATTGCCTGTTGCGTAGGTGACCGTAGGCACAGACTTGACGCAGCATTCCCCCAACTTGTCGAGGGTTTGAACCACGGCCCCATTGTGGTATGCGAGGATGACGATCCCATGGAGCCGTGAGCCTATACCATTAAGGGTGGTGTTGAAATCAGCTGTCGAAGGAACATATACGACCGAACCCGGCATGGGATTACTCCCTCCTCTCCAAATGATTGACGTTCCGAGCGGCGTACATTCAAGGAATAGCATTCTGACGATTAGCGGTCAACTGCCTCGTTCAGCTGCTGGCAACCTCGACCGTTGCCTGCTACACTGCTGTTATGACGAGAACAAAAACGGGTTTTGCCCGCGACCAAACCATTTCCGCAACAGACATTACGAATTGCCTGCGCGGTGTGATGTACAAAAAGCAGAAAAAGGAAGCACCGCCGCTCCATCCGGAACTCATGGCGCAGTTCGATTTATTCCGCACATTCGGGGAAACAGGCCAGGCAATTCAGAATCGTCTGACCGCGTTTTGGAACAAAAAGGGTTCACTGGTGAGTTCCGGCGACTTTATTCCGTCAGAAGAGTTTGGCTTTACAGGACGGTACGACACCATTTGCAAGATCGGCAACAAGCTTATTCTGTACGAAATCAAGGGTGCAGGAAAATCCTTTTTCGATGAAGTGCGCGAATCAAAACAGCCGCGCGGCTACCACAAAATCCAGTTGATGATCTACCACCGTTCGCTTTTGGACAAATATCCGGATATCGAACCGCGACTGTTATACGTGTCGCGCTCCATTTTCAACCAGGGCAAGCTGATGGGCGTAGAAATCCCGATTCATTACACAGAGGATGAGTTCCACAATAGTATGAACGACGCGGACCTTGTACGGAAAGCGCTTGACGGAGGAGGGCTTCCGCCGGCTGTTCCCGCCACCGAAGAATATAACGGCAAACAGGTCGTTTCCATGAACGCCATGATGTGCCGGCAGCACGCGCTGTGTTTGAACAATGATCACTGGTACGAAGACACGAAGCGGGAACTTGGCCTGCCGATGGACGACATCACGGAACCAAAGCCTGAGTCAGTTGATGATGTTCCATTTTGATATGCGGACAAAGTATAGTATTACCATAAGCTTCGTTCTCGCAAGTCTGTTTGGTTGTACGCATCCCGTTTCTGCGGCGACAGTTGCAGTGTGTATTTCGGAGTGAACCTCGCTCTGGGCTGACTGAATGTCATTTGTCTTGCCTTCCCCCCGAAAAAGGGGTAGTGTTGTGCTATGAAGAAATCCCTCTGTGGATAACCTATAAAGGAGTATCTATGAAAACACGGCTACTGTTCGCAGGTTTTGGTTTTTTTGCACTCGGACTAGCAGGAACATTCGGACCCTCACTTGGCCGCGCGAAGGACTGCCCGCCGTACATCATCGGCAATGGGGCAAGCGTCGGCAGCTATTCTCTGAACAGCTACCCTTGCGGATACGGTGGCGGAGGTGGTGGCATTACGGGTATCGGCGGGAGCGGCACAACTAATTACGTGGCGAAATTTTCTGATCCAAACAATCTTACCGTTTCCCTTCTGTACGACAACGGCACGAACGTCGGTATTGGTTCTAACACGCCTTCACAAAAACTGGAAGTTGCCGGAACCATTTATTCTACATCCGGCGGATTCAAATTTCCTGACGGAACACTCCAAACCACGGCAGCACTCGGTGGATCCAGCCAATGGGCGACCAACGGTGCCAACATCTATAATACCAACTCGGGCAACGTCGGGATCGGTACGACAACTCCGTCTCAAAAGCTTGATGTCAATGGCAAGGTCCAGGTCAAACTGCCAAACGGGAACTACGGCGTTTCCATCACCAACGAGACGGACAGCACGGTGACGATCAACAGTCGGGGCGCCGGCGTCATGCAGATTGCAACGGATGTGTCAGGACGGGAACTTCGGCTTGGCGGCGGAGCCTTTGAAGATGCGGTCACGATTAAATCCGGAGGCAATGTAGGCATCGGCACCACAACGCCGTCACAGCGGCTGGATGTAGCAGGTAACCTTCGCGTTCGGTCGCTCACAAACTGCAACACCATTGATACGGATGCAAACGGTAATCTCGTGTGTGGGATTGATGAAACAAGCAGTGGCGGCGGCATCGGCGGCAGCGGCACAACAAACTATCTTGCGAAGTTCTCGGGATCAACGAATATTGGCAACTCGCTCTTGTATGATGACGGTACCAATGTCGGCATCGGCACCGCAACACCGTCGCAGAAGTTTGAAGTTGCAGGAATCATGTACTCCTCAACCGGCGGGTTTCAATTTCCCGATGGAACACTCCAAACCACAGCATCATTCGGCGGATCCAGCCAATGGGCAACAAACGGTACCAATATCTATAATACCAACTTGGGAAACGTCGGGATCGGCACAATTCCTGGTACGGACAGCAAGCTTTATGTCAATGGCAAGGTCCAACTCAAACTGCCAAACGGAAACTACGGCGTTTCCATCACCAACGAGACCGACAGCACGGTGACGATCAACAGTCGCGGCGCCGGCGTCATGCAGATTGCAACGGATGTGTCAGGACGGGAACTTCGGCTTGGCGGCGGAGCCTTTGAAGACGCGGTCACGATTAAATCCGGAGGCAACGTTGGCATTGGCACGACAAGCCCGCAGTCCAAACTCCACGTCAACGGTGACATTCTTGTTCCCACCGGCAAAAAGATCGGCTTCACCGATAATCTCAGTACCGAAATCATCACGTATGGCGACCAGGCGCCGTTCAACACGCCGGGCATGCTCTTTACGGCGCATCCCACACGCGGATTCGTTTTCGGCAACTACGACGGCACCACGTGGACGGAGCGGATGCGGCTTGACTCAAACGGGAACCTTGGCGTCGGAACAACGAACCCGCAAAGCCGGCTCCAGGTCTCCAACGGCTATATGCAGATTCCGTTTACCCGCGGCATAACATTCCCAAACAACTCCGACTGTGATAACGACAGTGAAGGCGGCCGCATGATGATCTCCGTAGAAGGAACAGGCTATCAGCCGTTGCTCGGGTATTGTGGCGGTGCAGCAGGATGGCGAGGCGTGGCGCCGTAAACAACAGTCAGCACTCACCAATCAACAAGCAA
>CAYINT010000045.1:0-8880 GCA_964364875.1 uncultured Gammaproteobacteria bacterium
GTAACCATAAGGGTATTGTATCACCTTGTGGTTACGAAACAGACTAATTACCAAAGTTCTGTCCGAAAACGGTACGGGATATTTTGGAGTTTGAACCAGATGCGAAGAAGTACATCACATTGCAGCGTCTTGACAATGTTGGAATCTTTGAACGTGGCGGGACAGATCCGGTGCATAATGCGCATCGGTTCTCACGATGTTATTATGTTGCCGATGAAATTGCAGTAGATTATCGCGGGCATGTCATTTGCACGAATGACATTTTCTGCAGGGATTCGTTCGGCAATGTGAACGAACGCTCTCTTGGCGACATTTGGTGGGATCCAAAATTCGTTGAGGAACGGAGCAAGCTCGCGTCAGGACAAATTGATCTTGTGCATTGCAAAGAATGTTCGGCAGGAAAAGGAATGACGTATAGAAAGATCCCGGAAGGCGCTATGGCTGAAGGGTACACTCGCCGTTTAACGCCAGAAGAAATCCGGCAGGCAGCAGAAGCAAAGAGTAATATTGCATAATAACAGTCAGGATAAAAAGCGAAGAGACTCCTTTATGGGGAGCCTCTGGGCCTGTTCGTGTTGCTGCGGAATGGTCAGCGTCTTGCGGTACTGATGACATCCCAGTCCACGATGCCCATCGCGTTCGCATACGGCGGTGCTATGCTTGGGGTGCTTCCGGCGAGGTAGGCGTTCTGGTACGCGAGGAGAACACACGCGCTGTCGGTGTAGAGTCTAATGTTAACGTAGGCACTCCAGTTCGGCATGGCCACGCCGTACGGAAGCTCAGTGATGCTGTCCGAGATTCCAGTAGCCGCCCGCGTGTGACAACACACTAACGAGGTAGCCCGAGTGCCACTGGTTGTCGATTCCCGATCGGAAAGCGACATCCGGGCGCAGCGGGCCGGCCGAACCCGTGAGAGCCTGGTTTCCGATGCCGGTGATGTGTACGAGCTGGGCCAGATGGCTTGTCGGCTGCGGGCAGGTCGCCTTATCGCAACCCGCGAGACCGAACGCAACGATGACGACGAACAGGCTGAGAAGGAGCAGGACGCCCCTTCCACGAGACGACAGATTCATGACTTTGAACCTCCGAATCGGTGTGAAGTGGGCGTCATCCGCAGGATTTGAGTTCCCGCGTGACTCTTTAGGATAGTTTAGAACACGGTTTCTGTCAAGGACAATTCTTCTTTATTGAGCTAACCGCAGCAAAGTATTCTTTTTCCGTTCTCGATATCCTAAGGATTTGACAAGATATTCGAGATCAGTTATAGTAGTGTTTGTTAACAATCTCGGCGAATACAAGCCTTTTTCGCCGGTACACCTCGAAAGGATTCAGGAATTCGACTCGAAACGGTATTCAAGGGTGCGCATAGTGTCGAATCTTGTTCTCGGGGACAAGTTTTTTGGTAGTATCCAAAAAAATGCGCAGATCCCGTCGCCGGAACTATCCGGAACAACCGCAACAAAAGCAAAACAAGGGGTTTATTGAAGTACGCGGCAGCGTGGAGGAGCTGCTTCCCAGTGCGATGTTTAAAGTCACGCTGGAAAATGGCCACCAAATCCTTGCCCACTTGTCCGGAAAAATGCGGATGAACAGGATAAAAATTCTTCCTGGCGATCAAGTGACGGTTGAAATGACGCCGTACGATCTTACTAAGGGCCGGATCATTTACAGGCACTAAAGGCAAAAGTCACAAGTCTCCGCCCGAGGCGGATCCACCATGGGCGGAAAAAAGCAAAAGTATGTTCTGTTCCCTGCTTTTGACTTTTTCCTTCTTACTTTTTACTTGATTTATGAAGGTTCGATCATCCGTCAAGAAAATGTGCAAAGATTGCAAGTTGATTCGCCGCAAGAAACGACTGGTCGTCATTTGCAAGAATCCAAAGCATAAACAAAGGCAAGGCTAATGCCAAAGTCACAAGGCAAAAGTCAAAAAGCACAAGTCGGGATTTCACTTTTGACTTTTTCCTTCTTAGTTTTTACTTGATTTCATGGCTGTCCGTATTGCCGGCGTCACATTGCCGCAGAACAAACGAATCGAAATCGCTCTGACGTACATTTACGGCATCGGGCGGACGCGCGCGCAGCAGATTCTTGCAAAGGCTGAACTCAGTCCAAACGCTCGGACGCAGAATCTCACTGACGACGAAGCAAACCGGCTCCGCGCGGCTATCGAGCATGGCGGCTTCATGATCGAAGGGGACCTTCGGAGAGAAGTCGTTGCGCACATCCGGCGAATGAAGGAAATCGGCAGCTATCGCGGTTCTCGGCACGGAAAAAGTCTCCCTGCGCGCGGACAGCGCACAAAGACAAACTCACGCACCGTTCGCGGGAACGTGCGTCACACCATGGGTTCCGGACGCCGGTCAGCAGCGCAAAAGACATAAGGAATGACAAATTCCAAAGTACAAAATGTCTTCACGCCGTAACCTTTGTAACTTGTCATTTGTAATTCTTTCTCATGGCTGACAAAGCACCGAAGCAGGAACAAGCAACTGAGGCGACATCCAAATACGCCGAACGCAAGAAAAAGCGAAAGCGTGTTGGGGTAACCAATGGCATTGCGCATATCCAGGCAACATACAACAATACGATTGTGACGATTACTGATCTTGCCGGTAATGTGCTTGCCGCATCGTCTGCAGGACAAGCAGGTTTTCGCGGACCGAAAAAGTCAACCCCGTATGCCGCGGGCATTATTGTTCGCAACGTCATGGACAAGCTCCAGGAAGTCGGTCTAAAAAATATTGACGTCCGAATCCGCGGTGTCGGGTTCGGTCGTGAATCAGCGATACGTGCGCTTGGCGCGCAAGGCCTGAATATTCTTTCAATTAAAGATTTGACCCCGGTTCCGCACAACGGACCACGCCCAAGAAAGGCAAGGAGGGTGTGATAAAGGAAAAAGTAAGAAGGAAAAAGGAATAAGTATGGAAAAGATCCATAAAAAAACATCCTGACTTCCTTCTTCCACCTTACTTCTTACTTGTATGGCAAGAAACCTCGATCCAAAATGCAAACAATGCCGTCGTGAAGGCGAAAAGCTCTTTTTGAAGGGCGAGCGGTGTTTTACCCCAAAATGCCCGATTGTGAAGCGCAACTATCCGCCTGGCCAGCACGGCGTGAAAGGCAAGCCGCGTCTGTCCTCTTACGGCATTCACCTTCGCGAAAAGCAAAAAGTGAAGAGGATGTACCGTTTACTCGAACGGCAGTTTGCAGACTACCTCAAAACGGCAGAGCAAAAAAAAGGCAACACCGCGGAATTGTTTTTACAGTCGTTAGAACTCCGCCTTGACAACATTGTTTTTCGTCTTGGATTGGCTGATTCACGCGATCAGGCGCGTCAGCTTGTCGGTCACGGCCACATTCTGGTCAATGGCAAGGTCGTCACGATTCCTTCGTTCTCGGTTATGCCAAGCAGCGCGATTGGCGTGAAACCCAGCAAGACCTCTTCGCTGCACTACGAAATGGTAAAAAAGTCTGCACAGCAACGCACGCTTGCCGCATGGTTAAGTTTTGATCCAAATGCACTGCAAGGGACAGTACTCCATGCTCCGATCGGCGACGAACTGAACCAAGGCCTGCGCATTCCATTACTTGTCGAATACTATTCGCAGTAAGATGCGATGCAAAATTCACAATGTACTATTCATAACTCACGAAATTCGTTTTCAATTTTGGACTTTAATTTTTGAATGAACTTCTTATGGAAGCACTCCCTCTCCCCAACAAAATCGATATCGCTGCCAGCTCTGCTGAGACAAACAAGGCGACTATTACCATTGAACCATGCTATCCTGGTTACGGAACGACGCTTGGGAATTCGTTGCGTCGTGTTTTGCTTTCTTCATTGCCGGGAGCCGCAGCGACGCGCGTTCGCATCAAAGGCGTTGACCACGAATTTTCGACCATACCCGGCGTCAAAGAAGATGTTGTCGATATTTTGCTCAACCTGAAACAACTGCGTATCCGCATTCATGAGGGCGAGAACGCAACCCTGACGCTGAAAGCGAGTACGGAAGGCGCGGTCAAGGCAAAAGACATCGAAGTGCCGAGCAATGCTGAGATTACCAATCCTGAGATGGTTGTTGCGACGATCACGGAAAAAGGCGCTTCCCTTGAGATGGAAATCACAGCGCAAACCGGCCGTGGCTATGTTCCCGTCGAGGCGCAGGAACGCGAAAAAACCGATCTTGGGTCCATTGCTCTTGACGCGATCTATACGCCGGTCAAAAACGTCAACTTCGACTCCGAAAACGTCCGTGTCGGCCAAATGACCAACTTTGACAAACTGACGCTTGCTATTAGCACGGACGGGAGCATTACACCGGGCGAAGCCTTTCACCAGGCTACAGAAATTCTGCTCAACCACTACACGCTGCTGCACGATGCGGATCTGACGATTGCCAAAGCAAAGAAGTCCAAGAAAGAGGTGAAAGAAGAAAAAGAAGACATGGAAGAAGTTGCTGAAGAACCGGGGGCTGAGACAAAGGAAGCATAAGTATGCGACACCGCAAAGCAACAAAAATCCTCAGCAGGGAATCACACGTACGCAAAGCGTTGATGCGCAATTTACTGACCAGTTTTGTCATCTACGGCAAAATCAAGACGACGGAAGCAAAGGCAAAAGCAGTCCGTCCGCGGCTCGAAAGACTGATCACGGTGGCAAAAGGCGGAACGCTTGCTGACCGGCGCTCCGTGCAGAAGACGCTGGACACCGAAAAAGCGGTCAAGGTCATGATGGAAACGGTTGCCCCGAAGATGAAAGACCGCAACGGCGGATACACGCGCATCGTGAAACTTGGGCCGCGCAAAGGCGACGGCGCTGAAATTGTGCAGCTGGAACTCACCGCATAAACCATGGATGTGACGACAATAACGCTTGACGCTACCAATCAGCCTCTCGGCAGGCTTGCAAGCCGTGTTGCGACCTTGCTGTTGGGGAAACACCAAGTCGGCTTCACAAAGCACCTTGTCCATGGGCAAAAGATCGTCATCCGCAACTGCGCAAAAGTCCAGGTCGACAAACGCAAACTCACGAACAAATTGTACTACCGGACTTCCGGCCATCCCGGCGGATTGAAAAGCGAGCCGATGGGCATCCTCTTTCGTAAAAACCCTTCCGCTGTTGTCGAGCGCACCGTCGCCGGCATGCTGCCGAAAAATACGCTTCGCGAAAAACGCCTCAAGAATCTTGAACTCCACAACGCATGAACGCAACGCCTGCAAAAAAAACCGCAAAGCCGCGAAAGACCGCAACGCGCCACGCTGCACCGAAACGCAACACAACTGAACCCAAGACAGCAGAGCGCGAAACGCCGAAAAAGGCCCCTGCAAAGCAGGAGTACTTGTATGCTGTCGGCCGAAGAAAGTCTGCGGTTGCACGCGTCCGCGTCTACCGCAAAGGCGAGGGAGTGACGATCAACGGTAAGGCATTAGCCGACTATTTTTCTACGCCAAAGCTCCAGGGAATTGTCCAGCAGCCGTTGACGCTGACCGGCATCGTCCATGGGCAGATTAGCGTCAAAGTGATCGGCGGCGGTATTCGCGGGCAGGCGGAAAGCGTGCGGCATGGCATTGCGCGTGCCTTGTTGCTTCTCGATCCGCACAGTCGTGCTACACTCAAACACGCTGGTTTGTTAACGCGCGATGCCAGAGTCAAAGAACGAAAAAAATATGGACTCAAGCGAGCACGCCGTGCCCCGCAGTGGCAAAAGCGGTAACGCTCAAACGGTCACTGCAACGACGAAGTCCGAGGAAACGGTAACAAATCGCCGGATAGCGAGAAATGTGACGCTGCTTACGCTGGCGCTGCTCGTCCAAAAAGTGCTTACTTTTGGGTATTTTATTTACATTAACAAATCCATCAATCCCGAACCTCTCGGGAGTTATTTTATTGCGTTAAATATTGCCACAATCTTTGGCTATTTTGTTGACATCGCGTTTAGCCAGGTCCTCATCCGAGAGATTGCCAAGCGCAAGGAACGCACCTCGCAATATCTTAATGCGGCGTTGTCGCTGAAAATGCTGATTGCGATTTTCTTGTATGCCGCCGTCATATTTTACGTCATTTTGCAAGGCTACGACGAACTCACACGGTCGTTAGTCTATCTCACTGGCATAATTATGGTGCTCGACTCATTCACGCTGACGTTTTATTCAGTTTTTCGCGGGCACCAACAACTCCAATTTGAAGCGATCGGGACGGTTATTAATGTCATCATTAAAATCGCCGTTGGCGTAGCGGGTATACAGATGGGAATCGGCGTTACTGGAATTGTTATGGCAATTCTTGTTGCCAGTACTTTCAATTTTTTCTTTTCCGGCATTCTGCTACTGCGCCGGCTGCGCTGGCGACCGTCTTTTCGCTGGGATGGCGATACATTGCTCTTTTTGGCAAAAATTGCCGTTCCCTTTGCTATTGCGGGAGTCTTTTTAACTATTTACACCAACCAAGACCAGTTTCTCCTCGGCAATCCAGATCTTGTTGGCGCAAAAGGGCCAAGTTACTTAGCATGGTACGGTACAGCATATAAATACGCATTTGCTCTTTCTTTTATTCCAGCAGCGGTGGCAGCGGCAATCTTTCCGGCGATGAGCGAGTATTACGTCAACAACAAACAGATGCTTGCGCGGACGTTTGAACGCGCGTTTGGATATCTTATGGTGATGGGCGTTCCCATCACGCTTGGCATCATTATTCTCGCAAAACAGATTATACTGACAGCTGCTTCCAAGGCTTTTGTGGCGTCAATTATCCCTCTGCAGCTTCTCAGTATTAGTTTATTTTTCCTTTTCCTCAACTACCCCGTTGGCTATTTGCTGAACGCAGCCGACCGCCAAACGCGCAACACACTTCATATCGGAATAGTCACAGTGATTAATCTCATCCTCAACACCATACTGATTCCACAACGTGCATTTATCGGCGCAGCCATCGCGTCCGTGATCAGCAGCATGGTGCTGGTCTGCCTTGGCTTGTTTGTCGTGCCTCAAATCATTAGTGTTAGGAAACGCGCGCTGGTCATGCTGTTTGCGAAAGCATTGGTCGCAGGAGGCAGTATGGCTGTCTTACTGTATGTGCTGGAACCATCCATGAAGCTGATGTTCCTTCTGCCGCTCGGCGCTTCGTGGTACATGCTCGTCATGTTTGTTCTTCGGGGGTTCTCGCTGGATGACAGCATGAAAGTTTTGCGGATTCTTCGGCAAAAAGCTGGCTAACGAAGATATGCGTCATCTTCTTGTTACTCTTGACTTTCCTCCGTCGCGTGGCGGCGTCGCTCGCTACTACGAGCATCTTGTTTCTTCCCTGCCGATGGGAACAGTTGATGTTGTAGCTCCCGCGGCCAACGGCACCCCATTATTGCAAACGCTTAACGGTGTTCACGTGCGCAGAAGAACGTTGCTTGTGCAGTGGTTGTGGCCGCATTGGCTTCCGTTGCTGTTGCACATGGCATGGTTTGTGCTGCGCGGCTGCCGCTCCCTTTGGGTCGGCCAGGTGCTTCCAGTCGGAACCGCTGCGCTTCTCTTGCACAAACTGTTTGGTATCCAGTACCTTGTCCTGACCCACGGGCTCGATGTCATCGGTCCACAGCCGGGAAGCAGGCGAGCTCGGCTTCGCGATTCTGTGTTGCGATCAGCGTGGCTTGTGATTGCAAACAGCGAATATACGAAACATTATTTGTGTTCGATTGGCGTTCCTGAAGAAAAAATCCTGTTGCTGCAACCCGGCTGTTCCTTTCATGGCACTGAGGCTGATATGCTCAGCGTAAAAGCCATGCGGGAACGGTTCCAGCTCAGCGGCACAACCACGATGCTCACTGTGGCCCGACTCGTGCGCCGAAAGGGGATTGATACGGTGCTTGAAGCACTTGCTCACGTTCATCAGGACATGAAGAACGTCGGCTATCTCATCGTTGGAGACGGACCGGAACGCGCGAAGCTTGAAGAACAAGCCCGTGGGCTGGGGCTCAACCATGTCGTCCATTTTCTTGGCGCAGTTGACGAGGCACTGTTGCCGACGCTCTACGCGCTTTCCGACGTTTTTGTCCTGACGCCGCACGCAAGCGCCGACAGCCGAGATCCGGAAGGCTTTGGCATCGTCTATCTTGAGGCAAATGCATTCGGCAAGCCGGTGGTGGCAAGCCGCACCGGCGGCGTTCCTGAAGCGGTGCAGAATGGTGTCACCGGCATGCTCGTGCCGCCGGACAATCCTCAGGCACTGGCCGAGGCGCTCAGCACATTGCTGAAGGACGCAGCGCTCCGTTCCCGCCTTGGCACGAGCGGACAACAGTACGTCCGCGAACACTGCCAGTGGTCACAACGCATCCAGCCTCTGCTGATGCGTTTGGAATAGTATGTCAGCGGCCTCCCTGCATAATGCCGGATTATTACTAAACGTTACGGCACGTCAATCAAGGGTTTTTACACTGTCGAGCGTCCGACGTATGCGGCGGTTGTCCCTCTCCTTCAGAACCAAGAAATAATGCTCGTCCGACAATACCGACATAGCTTCCGACAAACCATTTTGAATCTCCCCATGGGGGTGATTGCGAAAAAGGAAAAACCTGCGGACACGGCACGTCGCGAACTTCTCGAGGAGACCGGCCATAACACAAAAGATCTTTCCTTGGCGCATTCCAAAACAATCCCGCCTTCCTGCGACTCACCTGTCATCTTTTCCTTGCAAGAAGATTAAAACGAGCAGATGCTCAGGAAATCGACACCAATGAACACATCATAGTAGTCCGCCTTCCCTTGAAAAACGCACTTCAAAAAATCTTCCGTGGCGAAATCCAAGATATGACGACCGTTATTGGAATTCTTGCTACGTATAGCCATGTTAAAACAAAATGTCACATTTGATAGTTGAATTTTTTTCCATCA
>CAYINT010000046.1:0-8872 GCA_964364875.1 uncultured Gammaproteobacteria bacterium
ATAATAATCAATATTGTAAGATGCCGGAAACGCGCAAACGTCAGAGCGCCGCGCGTAAACTGCGCGAGAAGAACGGGAATAAGAAAACTGACAAATCCCTCAAGCAGAGCAGCCGAAAACGTCAACGCAAACCGCCGGCGGAAATGGTCAAGATGATGAAGGAGAAAGGCGAGAACGGACATCGTTAGTCAAAATCAAAGGCAGGTGGTCGGATATTTGGATATCTGGAACGGAAAAGGATCTTACGTTTATTTCTGGCGAGGCAAGAACGTAATCCGCAAATCGTTGGGGTTCTTCGTAGAGTGCTCCACGCGTATCGGTAATATGGAACTCTTTGATGAGGTTGCGCAGCCCGAAGCGTTCCAACATCAACAGACTCTCTGTTTCCGGCATCAAATTGAAGTCTCCGCAGAGGATTTTCGGACGTGATTTCGTTGCAAAAAAATCAAGAATTTTTTGCGATTGCTGAATCCTTTCTGGCGTGTCGAGTTTTTTTGTGTTTTCCTGCCAAGCGCCGTGAAGGTTTGTGACCGAAAAAGTTGATCCTCTCGATGCAATATCTATTGTCAAAATATTTCGGGGAATCGTACTAATATCTTTACCCGTAAGACTATTTGGTTCTCGGTAGACAAACTGAATCTCAGATCCGGTAACTGCAACACTTTTACGAACAAACGTAGCATTACCAAAATCGTTATGTTTTTCTGGTATCTCCATTTTTGGATTTCGGTCTTCAAGTATTGGTGCAAAGTACGGAGTAAAGTCCCGCAGAACTTCGGTGAGCTCTTCCAGCAGATTCATCCGTCCCCCTCCACTTTTCTTCATAGCAGACTTTGTACTGGACACTTCCTGAAAGCAAAAAATATC
This sequence comes from uncultured Gammaproteobacteria bacterium, assembly GCA_964364875.1. Lineage (GTDB taxonomy): Bacteria > Patescibacteriota > Patescibacteriia > CAZCGY01 > CAZCGY01 > CAYINT01. Next base: position 868 of record CAYINT010000046.1, read on the forward strand.
CGTTGTTGGAGCCTGCTCCTTGATCCAGGTCGTCAACGGAGCAAAAATCTTACCTGTCCATGTGTTGAGCGAAATGAGACGCATATGCAACAAGCCTAGCGGACTCTTCGTCTACTGGCAAGGCTTACCACAAAAGCGTCATTCCGAGGAGACGAACAAAGTGAGGCGACGAGGAATCTCCTTCCCAATGAGATTCCTCACACTCGTCCCACAAAGCGGGACTCGGTTCGGAATGACACTTTTACTGCTTGTCCTTTTCCATCCATTCCCGATGCTGCTCAAGGAGTGTTTTGTTGGCGCGAAGCAGCTCTTTGATCTCTTCGATTTCTTTTTCCGCTTTCACGTTGACTTCATAATCCAACTCTGCGCGAAGATCCGCTTGCTTATTTTGCCGATTTTGCGAAAGCATGACAAGGGTGGACAAGAAAATCGCCTCAAGGCTGACGATGAGCGTCAGGAGTCCAAACGGAAAGGGATCAAATCCGCTTTCTTTCGCTATGAAATTATAGAGAATCCAGATCGTAAAAACCAGCGCGTGCAGATACACAAACTTCATGCTTCCGGCAAACGCAGTGATCTTGTCCGCAACTTTATCCTGGAACGTCTGTAATTTTTTGAACTCTTCGTTAAGATTCCGTGCCATAGAATAAGTATATATGGCCTTACTCGAGAACGCAAAAAAGGTATTTTGGAGAGTTTCCTTGTCGTGCAAGAGACAAACTCTTCTATAAACAAATATCTAGCGGCTGGCAATCCGTCCGCGACGCTGGAAATTTTGTTTCCGGCGCGGATGAAACACTGCGCGGTGCTGAGCAAATGACTCTTTATGTCGCGGAACATGCATGGGAGCATGTTCTTGCGTTACTGTTTGTTCCCGCAGCATAGGATGCGCGAGATGCGTAGGAGTTTTTGCAACGGGTAAAGCCATGCGAATCAGCCTTTCGATGTCTTTGACGTCCCTGCGCTGTTCCGGCATGGCAAGGGAAACCGCGCGTCCGGCTTTACCAGCGCGACCTGTGCGTCCGATGCGATGGACATAATCCCCCGGACTGTCCGGCAAGTCAAAGTTGACGACAAGCGCAATGTCTTTCACGTCAATACCGCGCGCGGCGATGTCTGTTGCCACAAGTGCGCGGTACTTTCCCCGTTTGAAGCCTTCCAGCGCAAACTTTCGCTGGTTGAGACTGCGGTTGGAGTGGATTTCTTCAACGCTAATGCCAAGCTGGCGGATCTGTTTCGTCAGCCGTTTCGCTCCGTGTTTTGTTCTGGTGAAAATCAGAACGCTGCCCTGGTGTTGTTTTAGCAATTGCGCAAGCATCCCAAGCTTTTCTTCTTTCCGCACAAAAAACACCTCTTGATCAATCTTGTCGGCCGCTGTCCCTGAGGGCGCAACTTCCACGCGCAGCGGCAATTTCATCGTGGAGCGCGCAATAGCCACGATACCATCCGGCATCGTCGCGGAAAACAGCATAGTCTGCCGCTCCGTTGGAACATGCGCAAGAATTTTTTTGATCTGCGGCGCAAAACCCATGTCAAGCATTCGGTCGGCTTCATCGAGAACTAATATTTTCACGTTGTTCAGCCGAACGGTTTTCTGTTCCAAATGATCATTGAGCCGACCAGGCGTCGCAATGACAACATGCGGATCGCGCCCTATCGCCTGCAACTGTTTGTGCATGGAATCGCCGCCGATAAGCACCGCTGTCCGGAGACCCAAAGGACGGCCAACCTTTTGCACTACGTCGTCAACCTGCAAGGCAAGTTCCCGCGTGGGAAGAAGAACAAGACCTTTACCGCCGTTTTGTCCAAGCCGCTGGATCATGGGAATGCCAAACGCAAGGGTCTTGCCTGTTCCTGTTTGCGCAATGCCAATCACATCCTTGCCTTCGAGGGCAATGGGAATGGTTTTTTCTTGAATAGGAGTCGGCGTATGAAACTGCAATTGCTGCAGCAATGCGAGGAGCTCTGGCCGAATGCCGAGCCCGGAAAATCCTTGTGATTCTGTCATACCATCATTGTTCTGTTCCAAGATTATGGGGAAACAGAAGCCCTGCGACCCGATGTCTTGGGTCACAGGAAACTATGACGCTCCAAAGATTCGGATCCATTCCCGATGCGGGAACGAGTGATAACGGCTCAGACTAGCATGCTATGGGAAATATGTCAAGCAGCAGCAGTTGCAAGGAATGTCCGGCGATGCAAAGGCGGGAATCTTGTTCCCGCCGCAAACCCACGCAACCAAACTCGCTTTGCTTGTTGGTGCGGGGCATGGCAAGATATACGGCTTTGTTATTTTGCTTTTGGTGGCCGGAACCACGCTTTCCACTCTTTCTCGAACCGCGTCATAAGCACGTCGGAACCAAGATGCCCTCCGCGCGCAACGAGTTTGAGTATTGCTCCTGTCTGTGTGGAGAACGTTACGGCGGGACGAAAAAGGACAACGCGATCGTCTTTTGCCTGAATGATCAGAACTTTTTCTCCGGGGATGGAACGCATATGATCAATGGGGTTGTAGAACGGCGTTTTCCCGAGTTTGTCGTAATACTGTTTTTTTCCGCGATACCCCATAGCAAATCCTTCTGAGAATTCTTTGTAGATAAAACTCAGCGGTTCTTCCGGACCGAGTTTCTTCCAGTCAATGACCGGGCACATGGCGAGAACTTTTGTCACGCGTTTATCATGCGCGGCCAGAAGGACAGCCGGCCCGCCAAAGCTGACGCCGAGAAGATAGGTTTCTGATAGACGAACTGTAGACTGTTTATCATGGAAGAGATCTCGGAACCCTTTTGGCAACGCGTTCAGCACATCAAGAATATCTTTGTGCGGCGAGACTTTGAGGAATGTTCCCGTACTTTCCCAGGAACCTCTATAGCGCGGCAGGAATACCCAGAAGTTCTTTTGCGCAAAGTAGTACATGAGTTCCCGCTTTGCAGGATAGCCCGGCGCGCCAGTGGCAATGATGATGACGCGATTGGAGCGTTTGCGCGGCGGTAAAAACTCAGTGATAATCCCGCCGGCAAGACGCGCCCGGAATGGATGCGGAAGCGGTTTCATGTATTGCTAGAAATTATCACGCGCGATTCCTGTTTTTTTCACCTTGCCATGCTGCAACAAGAACGCAATGCGGGTTTCTTTGTTGTAGACAATTGGCGTCCCAAGCAGCGCTTTGCATTGAACGCACGTGAGGGGCAGCGCGCTTTTGACAGAATGCAGTTTTTGCAATGCGGCAAGTTTTTTCGGCGCGATGATGCGATCAAGATACACGCGTTTGAGCGCTCCTGGACCGTCTTTTTGGTATGTCAGACAATGCGTTCCGCATGTAGCGCACGCGAGATTAAACACGCGCGTATATCCTTGGCGTGCTTTTTTGTCCTTATCGTTTTTTCGGGAATGAGTTTTCATGGTGGTATGCGTTGTTTTAATAACATTCACTGAATGATTGTTCTAACATTCATCTTACCCCAAACCAGCCTGTTTTGCGAGTAGAATATGGTTGGTGAACTCCACACCACAGTTTTATCCCCCACCAAGCTGGCTGGTGGGGGATGGCTTCAGGGCATGACGCTTCGCGTTTCACACAACGTTCCTCCCCGCCTTGACAGACGGAGTTTCCCGTTGGTACGGGGTGAAAAAAGCGCTTCAATACAACGAAGGAGTTCTTGACAAGTGGAACGCGATGGTTCAGGCTGCTACTAAGGACGGTCTTTTTCTTCTGCCAGTTGAGGGCGCGGCAATAACGTGATGACAGGGAGGGTACATCATGAAAAAGATACCGGATTGGCTGCAACGCCTCGGCGACAGCCTCAACGAATTGGGCAAACCGGTAACGGTAACAAAGCCCGACGGCCACACGGTGACGATCTACACCAACTTGACCGCTGCGCATGGCACCTCACCGGTTACCATCGTGGAAGAGAAGGAACGCGGCGACACGATCGCCGCACACAGCACACCGTAGGGCACAGAACGCTCTGCGCCAAAAAGGAGGACAGCACGGACTGCATGACGCGGTCCGTTTCCTTTTCCTTAACTCATCTCCCATTTTTAATCCCGAGGAACGTGCAGCGTTCTGAGGGAAAAGATAAGGGGAGACCGAGAGGGGTATTGTCTCTGTGGCCACAAACCCCGCAGAGCGTGGCGAGTAAGATTTGTTGTCTACGCGTTAATGCTAATACGTTTTGGACTTGGCACAAACACGAAAGCCCTGCCTTTTTCTACCCTTTTTGACCGAGAACGCGCCGTTCAAACTCTTCCAATGTCATGGGCGTCCGCATGTCCTCCATGCGATCGATATAGAGCGTACCATAGAGATGATCAATTTCGTGCTGAAACACCCGTGCCGCGTAGCCGGTAATGGTTCGCCGAACAACCTTGCCGCATTCATCCGTATACTGCACATCAACCGACGTTGGCCGCGGAACAAGACCTCGAGCATCTGGAAAACTCAGACAGCCTTCCCAGTCATAGGAAGATTTTTTGCCATAGTGGAGAATCGTTGGATTGATAATGACAGCCGGATCAACACGTTTGAGATCAGGATGAAACTTTGTCGGCCGCAACCCAAGCACAGTAAGTTTGATGGAATAGTTAATTTGCGGCGCAGCAAGCCCGATCCCACGTACCCGATGCATGGTATAAAACATTGCGCGGATGAGTTCCTGAATTTCTTTTGAAACAATGCGGGAACGTGAAAGATTCTTCGCTTCTTTGCGCAAGATTGGATTGCCAAAATAGGTTCGTGGAAGAACATGCATTGGCGCTGAGTATAGACGAAATCATGCTCTTGGGCAAGTCGAGAAAGTTCCAGATTTACTCCGTTATCAGATGTTTTGTATATCCAGCCTCAACGAGTTGTTCGTATGCCCGCCATACGCTTTCAGGAATGTCTTGCTCTATTTGAAACCCTTTCTTTGGGTATTCCCGAATCCGTTGCAAGTCACCAACCATGATATTGATGATGATATCCCTCGGAAGCTCTTCATTTGGGTATTCTGAGAACGGTATTGGGGGCGAAGTCACAACAATGTCTGAGTCCGGCCAGACTTTTTTGAATGTCGCAAACGCTCGACGTTCCATGTACGGTTTTTGTACCAGGATGAACGAATGAGCCATAATTCCCTTTTCTTCTAAAAGCTTTTTCGTAAAGAATACGTTCTCGCCGGTGTTTGTAGACTTGTCCTCAATGAGAATCCTCTCTTGTGGAACGCCGCGTTGCAGTACGATTTCGGCAAACATCTCTGCCTCAGGCTTCGTCCATCCTGTGCTGAGCAAATCCACGTTCTGCGCATGGCCAAATCCAGTGCCAGAGAATACCATCAACGGCGCCCAGCCATCGAGAAAAAGTTTCGCTGCATAGTCTGCTACACGAAGATCATTGCTTCCGAGTGTGAAAAGAGCATCAGCTTTCCTGAGTTCGTGATGCATATGGTGATAATCCCAAATTTTCAGTGCAAGACGGTCGATTTCCTCCCGAAGATCTTGTCCGGGTTGTACTCTGAATGCGTGGGTTTTCATAGTATGGAATAACCGTGGTGGCAAGGCAACCAGCATTGCCAGTTTGTCCCGTCCTGCTGAACGGGTGACCTATCCAAGGCAGGGAATTATTTTTCTTTCTGCTTCACTCCTTTGGCAATGTATTGCTTCATCAAGGTTTGGTACGGAACATCAAGCTTATTCGCCTCGACTTTGACCTGATGAATGATGTATTCTGGGAGACGCAGGGAAATGGAGCGAGAAGTGGGTTTGAGATTTGGAAAAATAACGTTTCTCGCCTTGGACCAATCCACATACTCGGTCGAATCGTGGGTATTCCAAAACTCGGCTTCGTCGGCTTCGTTGGTAAACTTGGGAATTTTTTTACGCCGTTTTGCCATAGTGGCTCCTTTCTTTTTTATTCGCGCGTCGCGCAGAAATGATTCTCACTTTTTTGCCTCGAAGAGTAAAAACGACAAAAAGTACACGTCCATCATTCGTAGCCCCGAGCAACTGATACCGTCGCTCGCTTGCGCTATGCGTCTGGTCGAATACTATTGCAGGTTTGTGAAAGAATGGTTGTTCCGCCTCCGTTGGCACAATATGATGACGAAGCCGGATTTTCGTACTGTTGTGCTGATCCCATGCAAACTCTATTGGCTCTGGGATCGCGATATTCTCCATAGTGGTATTGTATATGAGAAACTATACATTGTCAAGGATGATGGCCACGGGAATTGCCCCTTATGCAACTGGATTTGACCTGTCGTGTACTGATCTCTGAGCGGGTAGTCCCGCCGCATGGCGGGGCATCACCAGTTTGTCCCGTATCCTTAACTCTTTTCTTCTGAGCGGGTGACCGGAGTCGAACCGGCTTCTGCTCCTTGGAAGGGAGCCATAATGACCGTTATACGACACCCGCTCAGAAGAAAAGAATAGCACGCGATCCCGCCTTTCTTTTCTTTCATTTTCAAATTTGTGGCGGGAGAAAACTGGGATAATAACCGCTATACGATACCCGCTGCAGAGCAATAAATTTTCAATTGTGCGGGAGAAGTCAGGCGCACTAACCGTGGAGTTTATCCTGAGCTCGTCGAGGGGATACCAGCATGCGTACTGTCATTCCGAACGGACGTGTGGAATCTCGGTTATTTCTCCCCTTTTGACTTTTGCTTTTTGCCTTTTGATTTCTTTCCTTTTGCTTTCTGCTTTTCCTTTATTACTCCTCCCCTTCTGGATCCGATGCGAAGCGTTGGAACAGATAAGGGGAGGCTGGTCGCCGCTTTAAGCGGGATCCCGCCTTCCTTGATTGTGTTTTCAGTGGCGGGAGTGGGATGTTGTTGATTCTTGCTTTGTTCTTGTATCCCGTATCGCTTGACCAGAGCAGGAACAATTTCCTTTTGAATCCGCCCTTCTTCGCCATCGCTTTCTTCCGGCTTGCCGACAGTTCTCGCTTCGTGATGTGGAACGTCTGTTGAATCGCGTCGAGAACATCGAGCGTATCGCCAAGTTCCGCGATGATATTGGAACGGTTCGTCAGGCCTTCCAGTTCCCGCGCTTCTTCGACGGCTTTTTTCCGCAGTTCCCGCTTCAATGCTTTTTCGCCGAGAACGCGCATTTTTTAATGTACCGCCATTCCGGACAATGACCGCGGGAATTCTGTCTCGAATAAGCTTATTGTAGACGATACGTTTTTGCCGCATCGCTATCAGGTTTCCATAAATAGGAACTCAAGTCAACCCACCAGTTGCCTTCACGGAATTGAACGTCTATCCTTTCGGAACGCAAGAGTTGTGCCTGCATGTCTTTCGTCGCCCGCATATTCTCGATGGTTATCCTGCCTTCTTTGTTGATAACGCGCTGCCATGGAACGTTGGTTCTGGGTTTCAGAACATTCAACGCCCAACCAACCATCCGCGCAGAACGTGGAGAACCGACGAGTGTAGCAATTTGGCCGTACGTCGCAACCTTTCCTTTTGGAATCCGGCGGACGGCTTGATATACTCGGAAATAGAAGTTTTGTCCTCTCTGCATGGGGTGAGTGTATCATAGGTTGACAAATTCGGAACGTCAGTATACAGTCACTGCCCGGGAACGGCAAACACAAAAAAGCCCGTACCTTACCAATACTTCCCCTTGGAACAGAGGTCAGAAGCGACTTTATGCACTCTGCTTCGAGGGGAAACCAGGACTCACACGTGACTCCCGGATCCGTCTCGTCAACGGTTCCGCCTTCCCCTCGGCTAGATTCTTAACAGGAGATGCCATGAAAACCATCTTCCTGCTCGTCGTCACGTTGGTCCTGGTCAAGCTCTTTCTGCCAGGACTTGCTGAGCTGCTCGTCCACATCGTCGGGAACCTTCTCGCGCTGTTGGACCGCATTGTGAGTACGGCAACACAAACCGCACTCCAATAAGCACGCTCGCACCCCTGAACACACCCCTTGGAACTCTTCCTCGGGGTGTTCGCTTTATGGCTCAAAGGTAACTACCCACCATTTCCCAGCCAATCCCCCAGAATCAACAACATTTCC
>CAYINT010000047.1:0-8754 GCA_964364875.1 uncultured Gammaproteobacteria bacterium
GATGCATCAAGGCATCGGGGTTATTGAATGCTGGGGAGTTAGGTGAAGGTTAGTAAGTATAAGGAAGTAGTGCGTATTCACAAACAACGGTTTCAGTTTCAATATAAAACTTTTGAGGTGAACGTTGACCATATTGCTCGGCTTGGATGGTTTGTTGAAATAGAAGGACGTGGGAATGTGCATCAGCGGAAAAGCATTGAAAAGAGACTCCGAGTTGCGCTCAACAATTTTGGAGTGCAAGAGGATATTATCCATGAAGGATACGCCCCACTTTTATTGAAAAAACTTAAAAAGAACTAATTTCATGTCAACTCGGAAGGGTTTTTTGATGTGTTGACGAGTTCCTTTTTGCAGTGTATGCTGCGTGAGTACAAAATTGTGTTCTATGCGAGAAATCCTACGAAATATGTGGCGGCGAAAGCTGCGTTCCCTGCTGACCATTTTTGGTATTGCCGTCGGAATTTTTGCGTTTACCGTCATGGGATCGATGGCCCTACGCCTGAATAAAATGATCGCCGGTGGTAAAAGTTATATCACTGGCCAAATTACAATTATGCCGAAGGGATCAAGTTTCGGCGCCGGTGGTTCCGTGTTGCCTATCGATACCATCAACAACATCGCGAAAGTCGACGGCGTTGAAGCAGTCTCGGCCGGTGTTGAGCTGATGCTTGAGGAACCTGATCCCAATAATCCGCAGATGAGCTTTGGCCCGCCGCCCTCCATTGAGGGCATGGATTTTACATCAACATTCGAAAACCGAAACTGGAAGACGCTGGCGATGAAGGAAGGACATTTTCTTACCAAAGAAGACGGTGAGGACGCGGTCGCGGTCGGGATTACCGTCGCGACAGACAAAAATTTGAAAGTTGGCGATACAACGAAAATCCGCGGAAAAGAGTTTCGCGTTGTCGGCATCATTGATCAGACGCTGACCGGGCCGGATTCGTACGTGTTTATGCCAATCGCGCCTGCTCGGGAAATGCTCATTGCTTCCAATCCCTTTTTGAAATCGCTCAAGGAACAAGCTGACCAAGCAGCGACAATCTCCGCCGCTGCGCTAGCAAAACTCCCCGCAGCGACACGCGACCAAATCTTAAACGCGAAAGCGTTTAAAGTTGAAGACGTAAACACGGGAGCGTCCGTGTCGTGGAAGGACGGCGCCGATTCAGAAAAAGTCGCCGCAGCGATCGAGGAACAGTTCAAGGATGAGGCGCAGGTATTGTCGCCCAAGAAAATGGGCGAGCTCATTGACAAAGGCACCGCTGTCATCAACGCGGTTGTGCTGGGCAGCGCCGTGCTGGCTCTTATCGTCGGCGGATTTTCGATCATCAACACGATGGTCATGGCTATTTCGGAGCGCACCAAAGAAATCGGAATCAAGAAGGCCATTGGCGCGTCCCGCCGTTCCATCGCCTGGGATTACACGCTCGAAGCCGGAGTGATCGGCATAGTGGGAGGATTGATCGGCATGGGCCTGGGCGTTCTTGTTGTATGGCTGCTCAACGCAAAAACATCTTCCAGCGGCGCAGAAATATTTTTACTTGATGTCAAATATCTCGCCGGCGTCGTTCTCTTCTCCTTTGTACTGGGCATGATTGCGGGCGTCATTCCCGCAATCCGAGCGTCGCGACTCAAAGTCGTTCAAGCCATACGTGAACTGTAAATTATGAACGATACCGTCATCAAAGCAACCGGCCTGAAGAAGTCATACCGGATGAGCAAGACCAACATCATCCACGCGCTCAATGGCGTTGATGTTGAGGTGCAGCGTGGGGATTTTGTGGCGATCGTCGGTCCGTCCGGATGCGGCAAATCAACCCTGCTGCACTCGCTGGGGTTACTTGACCAGGTGGATGAAGGAACGCTGACCATCGACGGTGTCGAAACATCCTCGATGAGTGAAAAACAGGCGACACGCTTCCGCGCAAAAAAGATCGGTTTCGTCTTTCAGGGTTTCAACCTCATTCCGACCCTCTCGGCATTGGAGAACGTCATGCTGGCGGGAAAATATGGCGGATTGTCGCTTGCGGAACGCGCGAAGAAGGCGGAAAGTCTGCTTTCGGACATGGGACTTGCCGACCGCATGCGCCACTCGCCAAACGAACTGTCGGGCGGGCAGCAGCAGCGAGTGGCACTGGCGCGCGCGTTGATCAATGATCCGGCAATCATTCTTGCTGACGAACCGACCGGCGAGCTGGATTCTTCAACTTCTCGCGAGATAATGGAAATGCTGAAAAAATTAAATCAAGACCAGCATCGCACGTTTGTTATCGTGACACACAATACTGAGGTTGCGGGGCAGTGCAAGTCAATGATTCGCATGCGCGACGGAAAAAACGCCTGACTGTTGCCTGACTTTCGAAAACAAAACCGCCCAGTCATGTGACCGAGCGGCATTTGGAATTTCCTTGACTGTTTATTCTGTGACCACAACTGTTCCCGTCATACTGGGATGGAAGTTACACTGATAGGCATAAGTACCGGCAGTCGTGAATGTATGGTTGTAGGACTGGCCGTTACCAAGCGTTCCGCTGGAAAGTTCCGAGCCGGTGGTGCTTGTCACTGTGTGGCTTGTGGAATCATTGTTCGTCCACGTCACCATGGCTCCCTTCTTCACTGTCACCGATGACGGGCTGAAGGCGAAGTTGTCCATCGAAACAGACTTTGTTGTGACCGCCGTGTTCGTTGCTGAGTTTGTGTTCTCGTCGAGCGCCGCGTTCGTGTCATCCGTGTTGACATCAAGTGTTGCATTAAGGTCCGTGTTTGTCTCATCAATCGTTGTGTTCTCGGTTGTATCCGAAACGGTGTTTGTGATTGTGCTCTTAGAACATGCCGCGCCGATAAGAAGCAGAGCCGAACTCAGCAGAAAGACTGGCAGTAATGACGGTTTTTTCATAATAGTGTTCTCGTTAATGTTCGGAAAACAAGGACTCTTGATATCAGTATAGACTGTAATGTTCAACAATACCAGCAGTTCTCTCAGCCGTTTCAGGTTTTTGATACGGTTTGATTAGTTAGGCGGGAACAAAAACTATTCCAAGCCAAACCATAAAGCTCGAAGCCAGCCGATTTTACCGCCATCGTCTGCCATGACGATGTCGAGATATGCCTTGAGCACGTCGTTTGGACTGCCGTATTCCTGCTCCGGGAACCATTCCAGTAAATCAAGCATTTCGACCGGCGCGTCGCGCTCGGATGCAATGCTGATAAGTTCCTGCTTTGTCGCAGGATACGAAACTCCCTGCAAATGCGTTTCGATATCTGCAGGCGAGATGCCGCTAAGATTTCTGGTCATAACGTCCTCCTTCGTTACTGTCACTCCAACCGTAGCATACGGGAAAAAGCTGGCAAGCTGAACCATTTCAAAGTTGGAACTTAGCAAAAAGCAGAAATCAGAAAGAAAAAAGGAGGACATGTGTTTATGAATGGGTACGTTCTCGTAATAACACTTATAGGCATATCTCTATATTGTGAAAACAGAAAAAAGTGCAAACCATTGCGTTCCCGTAATATATGCGCTACAATTGTGCACTAAGGTTCATTGAAGCAGAAAAATAAAGAAAAAGCGATAAAATCCATTAACTTATCCACAGGAGGGAAGGTCGTGTACTTCCTGAATGTGGAGTGGAAAAGGAACACCCCATGAAACGATTCATTCGTTCTCGTGCGAAAGGTTTTCAGGCAATCAGTCTCGTCATCGCCGTTGCGGCGGTCGCGGGAATTTTAGCGTTTACCCTACGGGGAGCGCATAATGTGACTGCGATTGGCGAGCCGTTTACGCCTATGCCAAGCGGCGATGCTACGATAAAAGGCAAGGTGTTAAGCCCTGCGGGCACACCAATTACCTACCCCTGCATGTTTCAAGGAACGCCCCCTCCGGGAGCTCCGACAACATGCAGCATTGGCGTTGAAGTGAATGGCGGTCCGGGAACACAGCCGTCCTGGAATCAAGCCAGCGCGACTGACGGATCATTTAGCGTATCAGTCAACGCAGGAAAATACCAGGTTGCATTCCGCGGACCTCCAGAATCGATTGGCCAATACACTTTTCCGGATCTGACCGTAGAAATTAACAGCGGTGAAACGAAAGATCTCGGCACCATTATGCCGACGGAAAAAGGCGGAAAAATCAGCGGTATCGTCAAGGACGCGGCAACAGGATTGCCGGTTTCTGGCGCGCAAGTAAACGCGTTTCCGATGTTTGGCGGTCCTGAAGAACAAGGGGGAGATGAGGGTCCGAAAGGCCCGATGATGCCCATCATGGCAACAACCGGCGCCAATGGGACATTTATTTTGAAGGTTGACCCAGGCAAATATGGCATCAACTTGATGCAGGGCGGCAATGGTCCAGCAGGCCAGACAACATCGCCATACGTGTATTCCGGAAAGCCAATCGAAGCAAACTGCGAAACTGCAGCGTGCAATGTGACCGGCATTGAAATACTCGCCACAAAGGCGGATGTGACGATCAAAGGTGATATTGTTGATGAAGCTGGCAATCCTGTGTTCTTTAACGGTGGCGTTGGCGCAAGGCCAGTCGGATCTACGGATTTTACCGAATATAATGGTCCAATTCAGCCAAAAGGCGGATTTACAGGTCCTGGCCAGGCGACTGCGGGCCAATACAGCGTCCAAGTACCTTCGTCAACGACGCAATATACGATGACTGTTCATACGCCTCCCGATGTGTCCTATAGTGCAAAGGGCGATGTGACGGTTACGGTGACGCCCAACAGCACCGTAACGAAGAATCTTGTAGTTGGCAAGGATACATCCACCATCTTTGGAAAAGTCGTTTCCAGTTCCGGAATCGCGCTTTCAAGCTGCAAAACGTCCGGAAAAGACAGTGATAAATTCGGTGGCAAGCGGTTTGGTGAAGTGTTTGCACACAATGAAAAGATGGGTAAGTTCGCGAATGCGCCGATCAAGGAAGACTGCTCCTTCAGCACGACGGTTGGTGCTGGAACCTACCGCGTTGGATACTACTTCAACCCGCAGGCGGGTTTTATCAACCAGCCGAAAGACGATGAAGTCGTTGTGCCCGAAAACACTAATGTTGAATACAACATTACGGTTACGACAGGCGACGCGACGATCAGCGGTCAAGTATTTGACTCTATCGGCTCGCCGATGCGTAATGTCTGGGTAGATGCTGGAAACGAAGGCGAAGCTCGCGAGGACTTTAAGACCGGCGGCCAGGAAGGCGCACAAGGTCCTCAACCAGGAGAGTTTCAAGGTCCCGGCGGCAAAAAGGATCCCATGGAAGTGATGAAATATTGCGCCGACAAAAAAAACGAAACAGAGTGCAAGAACTTTAAACTTCCTCCCGGTTCTTCTGGTCCCGGCGGATGCACGAATATGCTGGAGTGTTCACAGTATTGCAGTAAAAACCAACAAGCATGCGAGGAATTCGATAAAGGTGACCATGCCAAACCGCAAAGCCTGAAAAATGTAACGGTGTTAGGCAGGGGTTATGGATTGGCGAAAGCTGCAAGCAAGGGAAAGAAAACGGTGAAAGCAACGGGAGAAGAAAAAAACGACAAAGGGCCCGATTTCAACTCAAAAGTGATTCACATGGGCACGCAGACGGACGATGAAGGAAAATTCACCTTATCAGTCATCAGTGGGCACGTCTACCAGGTGCGTGCCAATCTGCCGCCAGATAAAAACATCGGCAGTGTTATTCCACCAAAAGCAGTAACTGCGGATCTTCGCACTGTCAAAACCGTCAGCAACGTGGTTCTTTCATTCCGCACGGCTTTTGGAACAATGACCGGAAAGGTCCTTATGCCAGACGGAACGCCCGCAGAACGGTGCTTTGTCCGCTACTGGAATGAAGCGGGCGATGACGGCGGCAGCGGGTGCGGACCCGGCGGTACGTATTCGCTTGGGTACAGCCAAGGGAAGTTACACATCGGAGCAGATTCATTCGATGGTAAAACGCCGTATGGAGCGCCGGAACAAATAAAGACGGTGACGACAGAAAAGACGATGACGGTAAATTTCCAGCTGAAAGAACGCGGATTCGATGTATTTACGCCAGTGTCAAAAACCTTTGATTCTGCCACGCAAACAACGATAACGCTCGATAACGGAACCGAAATCACCGTTCCAGCGGGCGCATTGGCAGAGAGCGGTAATGTGACCGTATCAGCGTCGCCTACTGTCGATATCAAAGCAACAGAAGACAGTGTTCCCGTGCAAGCAGGATACACGCTGGGCGCGACTGATTCCAGCGGGCAATCAATTACGACGTTCAATTCAAACGTGACGATCAAACTGCCGTATGACGAGAATTATGTGGAAAAAGATCTTGGATTAAACGAAAAGCTGCTCTCAACCGCGTACGTGGATGCTTCAACTGGCGCGTTCAATAAGGTTGAGAATGCAACGCAGGATACAGAAACGGATAAGTTTACGATCTCGACGAACCACTTTACGGATTACACGATCGTGAGTCCGGGCGGTGTTAACGTGAAGAGCGTCAAGACTTCGGCGTCGGGCAAAAAGAAAATGACCATTACTATTGACAGTTCGAAGACTGTCACCCTGCCTGACGGTAAAGACAACTGGAATGTCGGCACGGCAATCTTCGGCGATTCTGGCCAGCTGATCGTCGTATCGAACAAAACGGCAAAGGTAGCTACAAAGTACCGCAGCAAAGTGACATATTATGACACCAACGGAAAGGTGAAATATGTCATTACGCCGATCGCAGGTTTTAAGGGGGGATTAAACCAAGTGGTTGGGGATATCGGCGGTTCATCAGGAAACGCGCCGGATGGAACAGATGATGTGGTTGTTGCGCCGGCAACGTCTGGCCCTGCAAAAGCTGTCGTCTATTACGACATTGCAAAAAAGAAGAAATTTGCACTGAGCACAGGGACAGGCAATGGCGTGACGTCGCTGAATACCACAGAACTTTTCCAGGGCGGCATCGCAAACCTGACGACATTGTTTGACGGAAAAACATCCAAGGCATGGAAGATGTCTAGCGGCAAGATCATTGAAGCGAAAGGTGCTTCAGTCAGCGATTCATTGACTGTCAAGAATGGGAAAGTCGAAAAAAAGATCGTGACGCCGACCGTGAAAAAAACAGTCGGAGCATGCTCTTCAACCAGCACATCAAAGCTGACCATTAAAGGCAAAGGCTTTGGCGTGACGAGCGAACCGATTATTCTGTGGAACGCAGCGTCAGCATTGGCGGTGCAGTCGTACAAAGATACGGAGATTAAAATTACGGTGAATCCGTCCGCAGTAAACGTGAAAGCCGGCTCAAACACCGCGACGATCGTCAACAGCGACGGTTTGGCAGGGGTCGCAGTGATTACGTGCGGCACTTGACGGTAAGAACATAACGCCGACGATAGGCAACCAGACTCCGGCCATAAAAAAAGCCGGAGTTTTGGTTTCATATTTTCTTTCTTGCCTTTAGCGCAAAAATCTGCTATACTAATAAAAGAAAGGAAAACAAACACGGATGACAATTCGTCAGTCTTTGGTTAGTGTACTGACGTTTGCGATTGTTCTGAGTCCAGCTGCGGTATTTGATGCATTCGGCGCTGATTCAGTTTCCACGTCGCTTGCGAGCAACAAAGTTCCAGCAAAAAACAAAACAGCGGCGCAAACCAGTGTTCCAAATGCTAAGAAAGAAAAGGCAAAAGCTTTGAATGTGAAACCAAAGCTGGTCAGTCTTGTTGAACGCAGGATCGATGGTATGTACGTCAAGGAACGCCGCGCGAATCGCTGGCCCGTGGCAGTGATGATTGATAATTTTCCAACTGCGCGTCCGCAAGCTGGCCTTGATCGCGCCTCCGTGGTGTATGAAGCGCTGGCAGAAGGCGGGATTCCTCGTTTTATGGCCGTATTTGCAGAGCGTGGCATGCCGATGGTCGGTCCGGTGCGATCCGCGAGGCCCTACTTTGTGCAATACGCAATGGAGTATACTGCCGCATTTGTTCACGCGGGAGGCAGTGATGACGCGCAGGAATTGCTTAAGGCATCGCATCTTGTCAATATAGAGGGGATCAAAGGCAAAACAGCAAAATACTTTTACCGTGGGACGCGATACTACAACAATGTTCACGACCTTTTCACAACCGGCGACAAGCTTCAGCAATACCTGGCGACGACGCGAGCAGAAAAACTGACACCCAATTACCGGCCATGGCGTTTTATCAATAGTCCATCTAAAACAAAACGCGGCAAAGAAGGGCAAGGCGTGACCATAAACCTTGGCGCGGGCAGTTCGTATATCATTGACTACCGGTACGATCCGAAGCAAAATGCCTATTTGCGTTTCACCGGCGGAAAGCCGCACCTTGACCGCATCACCAAACAACACATTGCAGTCAAGAACGTTCTTCTTTTGCGCGTGCCGAAGGAGAAAGTTCTCGATTACAAAGGCAGGCTTGCGCTGAAGACGCTTGGCAGCGATCGTGGCGTGCTATTCCAAAATGGCAAAGCAATTACTATCCGATGGAATAAACGGTCTAACCGCGACCGTACGATTATCCGGACACTTAATGGCAAAGAAGCGGACATGGTGCGCGGATCAACGTGGATTACCATTGTGCCGCGCGGCCATTCCTATAGAATATTCTAGCCGATTGATGGCCAAAATTTCTTGGAATACGGTTCTACAGCGCCGGATTCCTGATTATTTTTGCCGAAGCCGGTGTTCTGCCCAGCCAGCAATGGACGTTACCGTTACCTTTCTGGCGCTTTTCCACCCAAAATATCAGGCCACCGTGC
>CAYINT010000048.1:0-8729 GCA_964364875.1 uncultured Gammaproteobacteria bacterium
AAACGGAAATGTTGTTGATTCTGGGGGATTGGCTGGGAAATGGTGGGTAGTTACGGGTTCTCCACTATCACGCAGGCTCATCACTGGGTTGATCTGTCAAGGTTTTTGTCGGGACAGAACGCAGAGTAGGAGGATGTGCCCGTCTTTGGTATAATCCATGCACTGTAGCCATGCGTGTCCGGAGGTTTGGGGACCTCCTATGGCAAGATCTGTTTTCCTATGGCAGAAACATTGGTTGACCAATTGATCCACGAAGGGGTACTCAAGACGCCCGCAATTATCGCCGCGTTTCGGGCTGTTCCTCGGGAGGATTTTTTGCCAGACCGCGAAAAACCCTCAGCGAACGCAAACGCGCCAATCTATATTGGCTATGGACAGACAAATTCGCAGCCTTTGACCGTTGCGTATATGCTGGAACTCCTTCAGCCGAAACCCGGCGAAAGGGTTCTTGATATCGGCGCGGGCTCTGGATGGACGGCAGCGCTACTTGCCCAGATCGTTGGCCCAACTAGTAATACTACCGCGATTGAAAGAATTCCGCAACTTTATGCGTTTGCGAAAAGGAACCTCGAAAAATACAGCACATTACCTGTGACATTGCTTCAAGGCGATGCGAGCGTCGGATATGCGAGAAATGCGCCATATGACGTTATCCACAGCGCAGCTGCTGCAAAGGTGATGCCACAAGCGCTCATCGATCAATTAGCAGATGGCGGGCGCCTCCTTATTCCCGTTGGCGAGGACATCCAAACACTCACCTTAGTGACGAAAACCGGCCGTACAACACACACCAAGGAATTTCCGGGCTTCGCTTTTGTTCCGCTGATTCAAGGGGAAAATACATGAATATCGTCATTCTTGCCGGCGGTGGGGGCACACGGCTGTGGCCGCTTTCACGCCAAGATGAGCCAAAACAGTTCCAAAAACTCATCGGCGAGAAAACCTTGCTGGAGATTACCAGAATACGGCTGGGCGATATGTTTACGGATGACCAAATCTACTATTCTATTACCAAGCCATGTCTTCCGTTTCTCAAAGCAATCATGCCGAAGGTTGCCGACGACCACATTCTCGTCGAGCCGGAAAAGCGCGATACGGGCCCGGCCATGGGGTTTGTGGCGGCGCTGCTGGAACTCAAAGACCCTGATGAGCCAATGGCGTTTTTGCCTTCTGACCACTATATCGCCAACCACGAACGGTTTTTGGCAAGCCTGAAGGTTGGAGAAGACATGATCCGCGAGACGGGATCATTGCTTGATATCGGCGTGGTTCCCGCATGGGCGAACACCGATCTCGGTTATACGCATGTGGGCACGCGCAAGTATGAACGGGACGGAATCGAAGTTATGGAATTTTGCGGCCATACCGAAAAACCGCCCCGCAAGCAAGCGGAAGAGTTTCTCATGTCGGGCGAATACCTGTGGCACGCAAATTATTACATGTGGACGCCGCGAAAGTTTCTTGAAGCGTACGAAAAGCATTTGCCCGAAGCGTACACGCTGTTGCGCGCCATTCAGGATTTGTGGAAAAAAGGGAAACACGATGCGATCGCACAAGCGTATGCGCAGATGCCGAAAATCTCTGTGGATTACGCAATCACGGAAAAACTTGATCCGAAAGACGTACTCATCATCAAAGCGCCCTTTGACTGGAATGATGTCGGCCTTTGGAGTGTGCTGAAGAAACTGCGCGAAGAAAATCCGGACGACAATGTCGTTGAAGGAACCGAACACGTGAGCATCGATACCGACGACTGTCTCATCTATGGGCAACACGATAAGGTGGTTGCAACCGTCGGATTGCGCGGCATGGTGATCGTTGACACGCCGGATGCGTTGCTCATCTGCGACAAAAACAAGACTGATCGCGTCAAAGCACTGGTCGAAAAACTCAAAGAACAAGATTCCCTCCGCAAGCATCTCTGAAACCGCATGCATCGTTTTCACGCTGCTTTCATTGTTGGTATCCTTCTGCTCATCTTCGTCATCGGAGGATGGTTTGCGTTTGCGCAGCGTCCGGTTTCTCGCGATGCCAATACCGTCGTGGTTGAGATCGCGTCTGGCCAATCCGTCCGTTCTATCGCGCAGAAACTGAAAGATGCGCGCATTATCCGCAACGCGCAAGTATTGACTGTGTACGTTTTTCTGCATGGCGTCAGCGGCAAACTTCAGGCGGGAACGTACAAGCTGAGCCCTTCTATGAACTTGCCGACGATTGTGCAAGGTATAGCGTTTGGCAAAGCGATATCCAACGAAACCATCATTCAAATTCCGGAAGGCTGGAACAGTGAAGAAATCGGTTCCTACTTGGAGAAGAAAGGTTTGTTTCGGGCAGCCGACTGGAACGCTGTAATTTCGACAACAGACATTCGGTCCATCTTGCCCGACGCAACATTCTCGATTCTTTCCGATAAGCCGGCAACTGCAAATCTTGAGGGCTATTTGTTCCCGGACACATATCGCGTCTTCAGGCATTCCACGCCGGCAGACATCATCGGCCGGATGCTTGCCAACGCGCAGGCAAAGATCGGTGGAGAACTTGAAACAACCATTCGTCAACAGGGCAAAACCGTCTTTGAAATCCTCACGCTGAGTTCCATCATCGAGAAAGAGATCAAGACCGAGCCGGATCGCAGGCTTGCCGCCGACGTGTTTTACAAACGGATGCAGGCAGGAATCGCGCTGCAGGCCGATGCGACGTTAACGTTTATTCTGCACAAAACCTCGGCAGAACTCACCACCGACGACCTGAAGTTCGACTCACCGTACAATACATACATCAATCGCGGTTTGCCACCCGGCCCGATCAGCAATCCCGGACTTGTTTCCATCCGTTCTGCCGTGTATCCGGAGCCGAATCCCTATTACTACTTTCTGACAAAAGATGATGGTTCCGCCGTCTTCAGCACGACGCTTGATGAGCACAACGAGAATAAGATGAAGTACCTGCGTTCTGGGCAATAGAATTCTCCTTATCACGTATTGGATACAACAGCGCGTTTCGTAATTGACATAAAAAATGGTTGTGGTATATTCATCCTGGAGTTTCTCAATATGTGTAGATTATTATTTACATGGTTATGAAGAAAGTAACATTGGCGTTTGTTACTATTGCGTTAGCGGTGTTGTTGCTGCCATCGGCAACGAATGCGACGCTCTCGAGCAAGACTATACGGGGCATGTATAAGTATTGGTGGAACCGTAACCCGCGCGGTGACGAGCTCATTTTTCACCTGCAAAATAGGACATCAATGACGCAACTCGACAATTGGCTTCGTTCTCAGACTAATAACCTCCGTGTAAATAAAGGCAGTTATTATCAAAAGATTAGTTCATTTGATGGTCAGCTTATTTCTACTCCCGCAAACGTTCTTCCGGATGTTGATGCATCTCTCTATTTTGTCCAAGATGGAAAACGTTATCGCGTCTATGATTATCCGACTGCCGTTGCATGGGGTTTAAACCTTCGGCAACGAATACCACTGCCAGGATTTCTCTATTGGATGGGCGATAGCAATATCTACCCGACTCACCTCCGTTACATTCTTTCAACTATTCCTGAAGGTGCGCCATTGCAATTTGCAAATGGCCATTATGCCAAGTATGTCCGTGAGATTATCGCAGGCGATCGGACTACGGTATCTGAAGAAAGCGATGCAATCAATACTTTTCTTAACAATTCCGCATGTCTTTTGACCTCGGAGTCATGCGACGAGTGGAATTTGCTCTCCGTACGTTATGATCTTCAAGCGCTCTATGACTGGTCATGGAGAAACGTGCGTCACTAACCATGTATACAAAGAGGCCGCTTGGTGAAGATTGTTCTTGATACACATTGCGTGCGTGCAACAGATGGATCGCCTGTTGAATTTCATGTTTGTATAGACGAACAATTCCGCCTAAGTTGGTGGTTGACACGTTCTCATAGTATGCTAAAGTAACGCTACGCCAAAGACCGTGGGTTCCTGTTTTCAACAGGATTAAGCTCAAAAGAGGCCTACCGAGGCAGTACGAATATGTCAATTCGTCTCCGGTCTTTGTTGTCGTAAGGCCTGTTTTGTATGCCAAAAACACGTTTGCAAAAGGAGCAGGAAACCCAGATGCTTGTTGACCGGTTTGGCCGGATGAAAAGCGTTATCTTCTCCAGCTATAGCGGATTAACCGTGCCGCAAGCAACCGCGCTTCGAAAAAAACTGCGGGAGCAGGGCGTTGACTACCAAGTGACGAAAAGATCGCTGCTTGTCCGGGCATTGGCAAAGGCGGGAGTAGACGCGACGTTTATCAACAACCTTGAGGGGGGACTGGCGCTTGCCTTTGGTTATGAAGACGAAGTGCTGCCCGCCAAGCTGTTGTCCGACTTCACAAAAGAATATCCTTCGCTGACGTTTCAGGGCGGTATTGTCCAAGGCCAATGCTATTCAGCAAGCCAGGTACAGGCGATGGCAAAACTGCCCTCTCGCATGGAATTGCTTGCCACTATTCTGGGCTCTCTCAACGCGCCGACCTCCAATATTGTTCGCGTGTTGGCTGGTCCTTCGCGCGCACTTGTGCGGGTATTGAAAGCACTGAGCGAAAAAACGTCATAATCTGTATTCTTCATCAATAATACGTTATACCCATGACAGACGAAGCAACACAGCA
The DNA here is from genome assembly GCA_964364875.1 of uncultured Gammaproteobacteria bacterium. Classification (GTDB taxonomy): domain Bacteria; phylum Patescibacteriota; class Patescibacteriia; order CAZCGY01; family CAZCGY01; genus CAYINT01. The sequence goes on from CAYINT010000048.1 coordinate 4,641, forward strand.
AGAAAAAACTGAAGTCAAAGTACCTGAGAAATTTCAGGGGATTATTGATCAGCTTTCAGGATTGTCCGTTCTTGAAATGGCCGAGCTTGTCAAAGTTTTGGAAGACAAGTTTGGCGTGTCCGCAGCGGCTCCGATGATGATGGCGGGTCCGGCAATGGCGGGCGCAGCCAACGGAGGCGAAGCAGCGGAAGAAAAAACCAGTTTCAACGTCGAACTGACCGAAACCGGCGCAAACAAGATCGGCGTTATCAAAGTCGTCCGCGAATTGACACAGAAGGGACTCAAGGATGCGAAAGACCTTGTTGACAGCGCGCCAAAAGTGGTTGCCGAAGGAGTCAATAAAGAAGATGCGGAAAACATGAAAAAGAAACTCGAAGAAGCCGGCGGTAAGGTACTCTTGAAGTAACCGTTGTACAACCAAGCAATCGAAGACCCTTCCGCGCAAGCGGCAGGGTTTTCTGTATGCAATGCGTTCTTATTTTGTCACCGGGAATGTCAATACCTGCGTGCCGCTGAGTATGTACACCGTTCCATTGTGTACGAGGAAGTCTTTTGCTTCAGCAAGGCTGTCGGCAACGTACTGACGAAGAAACCCGCCCTTTTTCTCATATTCAAGAATCCGGCGGTTGGCAGGATCGAGGACAAACAACGTAGAGAGTTCTGCGGAGGCAAACACAGCCCTTGGATCTGTCAGCGCGGGATCTGCAGCGTCAAAGTTGGTTCCATCCAGCTTACCGTTTACCAGGCGCAAAATCTTGCCGCTTCCATCAACAAGGTATATCGTTCCATCAATAGCAAGAGAACGCGCATTCCGCACATCAATATCCGCAGTCGTTAACCAGGATTTGCCGGTACTATACGTCGTTCCCGACAGTTCATGACGATAGATTTGGTTGTTTGTTGCATCAAGCGTATACAGCCGCTTGTTGTAATACGCCGCATCTTGGATGGAAGAAACAGGTGAAGGGTATTGAACGGTGAAAGCGGCAAGTTTTTTACTGGCGCTATTGTATTGCTGCAATGATCCTCCATCTTGCATGATCGTTGCCGCGCCAGCTCCGGGCACGAAATACTGCAATGTGTGTTCCAGTGTTGGAGAATCCACGACCGTTTCAGCGATCTTCGATGCAAGAGCAATCCGGTACAACGAAGCCGTTCTGCCATTGAAGGCATAAACAGAGTTCTCGGCAATGGCAAAGGAGACGGGCTGGAAGCCGACATCAAGCGCTGCGAGATCGGTGAAGCTTTCCGGTTTGACCGTGACAATGTGCCGAATTTGCTGTAATCTGGTTTCAATATTTGCCTTGACGGGCTGAGTTTGTTCTTGGAATTGTTTTTGGTTTGCGGGGATTTTTTTCAGATCATCGCTTGCTTTTTGCAGCGCGGCCCGTGCTCCTGATTCATTATTGATGAGCAGAGCGGCGTCAGCAGCATTCACTTGATCCTTTGCGTCATTGATGAGCTGTTGGTAGGAAGCAAGGGTTTCGCGTTTTTGACGGTTTTTGCCAACACTGACAACGCTTTGCGCAAACAACAGGATGAAAACGATAGCGACAAGAAAAAGACGGCGGCGGCCAGGCGTCATGGTTTGCATCCACTGCGCACTACGGGCAATCCTTCGGTTGGCTCCGCGCGGCATGTCACGAAGAACGCCGGGAGCCTTTGATGGACGGAAGGTTTTCCATGACCGCGCTGCGAACTTGGCGAAAACAAATAGGCTAGCAGCAAGAAACCGTCCTCCTTGTGCCATCTTCCGTTCCACAGCAGCGATTTTTCGTCTCGTTACTCCGTCATATGTTTTTTGTTCTACCTTCAAGGCCGTGCTCTCGGATGGTTCCAGTACCACATCCTGTGCTAATGCCGTCGGGTGGAGAGATTCTTTTTTCTGGACCGCAGAACCCACGGCAGCGCCAAGTTGTTGGACGCCGCTTTTTACCAGCCGACTGATGTTTGGCCACAGCGGGTGCGTGAGGAGTTCGTTCGTTTTTTGTTCCCGGCGCATAAGCTGTTCCATGGAAAGCTGCGGTTTTGAGATAGTCGACGGTTCCCGCGCGGGCGACACTGCGGCGCGCTCTTCTTGTTGTCCCGGCACAGCGGAAAGCTTGATGACAACAGCAGTAAAACTCGTGCTTCCCTCCGCTTCGGACAGCAGTTGCTCAAGGGTTTGAACCGCTGTCTCGGGACTGTGTTCCGAAATTACACGCTTCAGTTTTTCCTGCGAAAGGTAATCCAAAAGGCTTGTTGTGCAAAAAAGCAGTGCGTCGTTGAGGCTGAGGTGGCCGCTGATGATGTTAGAGAAAATCTTGACCGGAGACGATGTTTCCGGCGCGCCCGTTGAGGACTCAAGAATATCAAGTATACGTTGACGATGGATGAGAAATGCATGCATATGTCCGATCACGCTAAAATGCAAGGCAGTTTCTTTGACCACACCTACAAGGATACTTGCCCTTTTGATCCAATCAACCGTATGCTGTCCGATGATGCCGTGCAATCGGTCGTTAAGACGTTGTAAGGCTTTTTCAAATGCTGATTCGATCTGAAAATCCTCGGACTGGTAGTAATAAGCCTGAAGTTCCCGCTGTATCGCGTGGATCAGCTGATGGTCGAGTGCTTCATTGGAATTGAGTTCGACAACAAAAAAAAGCCGTCCAAGCATACGCTCCTCAAGCGGCGTTGGCGTCGCAATGAAGCAGTGGACAGTTGTACGACTCTTATCCGGATCGTACAAGAGGAGCTGATTTGATTCGATGCGGAGAGCAGGCATGGGGAGGGCGACGGCGGACTATGGTGCCGTTCGCCAGTTGATTTTTGACGAAAACCTCTTACAACCATTATACTATAACTGAGATACAGGGCAACTTTCAACCCATACCTGTCCACCCATGCTTGAACAACTCTTTGGTTCGAGAACACGACTGAAATTGCTTCGGCTTTTTCTTATCCATCCGCAAGAACAGTATTTTGTGCGGGAAATCAGCCGTCGTATTGACGAACAGCTTAATTCGGTACGGCGGGAACTGGCGAATCTTGAGAAGCTGACGATCATTCAGACGGTCACAAGCAACAAAAAACGGTTCTATCGGTTGAACACGAAATGTGTTCTCTATCCTGAGCTGAAGTCCTTGATTCTCAAGGCACGGCTGGTGATTGAGGAAGACCTGATCCAAAAACTGAAAAAGGCCGGTTCCATCCAGTATCTCGTGCTGACAGGCCTTTTTGTCGGTCAGGATGACGCCAAGACCGACATGCTGATCATCGGCAGGGTCAATCGCCAAAAACTTGCTCCGCTTATAAAACCGATGCAGGAAAACTTTGACCGTGAAATACGGTACACGGTGATGAGCCGGCAAGAGTATGAATACCGGCGCGATGTGACCGACCTATTCCTTTTTGACATCCTGGAAAACAAAAAAGTGACACTGATCGACACTCTTCATAAAAAGAAGGATGATGGGGCGGCTGACACTCATTCTTGATCCTTGCCGGGCGAGAACACTGCTTCTCGGTTTCAAAGAGCGCTCCCTGCTGCATGCAAAACGCATTGCACTTCCATCGGACAAACAGCAGACCGTCTTTGCCTATGCGGAAGCCTACTTGCATACATACAAGCTTTCCTTGTTGGATGTGAAGAGTGTGATTGTCGTCAACGGTCCTGGACGATTCAGCGGACTCCGAATGGCTGCGGTTATGGCAAATATATTCGCTTGGGACAAGGGATCGCAGCTGTTCACTGCGCGTTCCCGCAAGGAACAGTCGTCTGATCCTGCCATCGCGGCGTGGGATATTCTTCAACGTTCCAGGCCAGTGCGGCGCATTGCACCATACTACGGCAAACCAGCGCACATCACCAGGCCCAAACGTCGATGAGGGAACGGTTCAGTCGCTCAACTGTGCCCCGTCGTATCGTAGAGCATAGCCACGCTACCCGCCTTCGCTAAAGCTACGGCGGGTTATTCGTCCGCAACTCAACATTACGTCATGTATTGACGCGGACAAATAAAAAACCGACCACGAAAGAATCGTGCTCGGCACGGATCATACGTAATTTGTCTGGAAAGAATAGGTTTACCCATACAGCTTCCCCAC
>CAYINT010000049.1:0-8645 GCA_964364875.1 uncultured Gammaproteobacteria bacterium
ATGGGGGATTGCTATTTCCTACGTTGCGCAACCAAGCCCGGACGGCCTTGCCCAAGCGTTCCTTTTGGGAGAGGAATTCATCGGAAACGACCATTCCTGCCTTATTCTCGGTGACAATGTTTTTTACGGCCACTCGTTTACCGAGTATCTCGAACGTGCGACAACGCGCGAGAACGGAGCCACGGTGTTTGGATACTGGGTAAAAAATCCGGAACTCTACGGCGTCGTGAGTTTTGACGGCGGGAGCAAAGTCACGGACATTGAGGAAAAACCCGCCCGTCCAAAGTCAAACTACGCTGTCACAGGACTGTACTTTTATGACAAGCATGTCGTCGAGTATACGAAACAGCTCAAGCCGTCTGCGCGTGGAGAGTTGGAAATTACGGACCTGAATCGCATGTATTTGGACAAACAGCAGCTTCACGTCGAAATCCTCGGCCGTGGGTTTGCCTGGCTTGATACCGGCAGCCATGAATCGCTGCTCCAAGCTTCGAATTATGTGCAAACGGTCGAAGAGCGGCAGGGCCTAAAGATTGCCTGTCCGGAAGAAGTGGCATGGCGCATGGGTTGCATTGACACTGCGCAATTGGAAAAACTTGCGCAAGAACTCATGAAAAGCGGATATGGCCAATACCTGATGAATATATTGAAACAAGAAGTACAACCTCAATATGTTGTCCACGTATGATCAACGGCGTACGCATCAAAGAACTCAAAGTCCGCAAGGATGTTCCTGACCGCGATGAAGACGTCGGGAAACCTGGATTTTTGATGGAAGTAGTGCGCGATGATGACGGTTTGTTGGAACGGTTTGGCCAATCAACGTTTACCGTTACCTATCCAGGAACAATCAAGGCGTTTCATTACCACGAACACCAGGACGATCTCTGGTTTGTCGCTTCAGGCAAGGCGCTCATTGTGCTCCATGACCTTCGCGTGGAATCTCCGACACACGGCGAAACGCAGGTTCTCAAAGCGGGAACCGATGACTACAAACTTCTTCTGATCCCGATCGGTGTTCTTCATGGTTTCAAAGTGCTTGGCAATGATCCGGTCATGCTGTTGTACCACACGACGAGATCCTACGATCCCGCGCATCCCGACGAAAAACGCATTCCGTTTGACGACCCCGCGATCAATTTTGACTGGGACAAGAGCGTTCCGAAAGGAGTCAAGGCATGAAACTCCTTGTCGCTGACGGTCTTGGCTTAACGCTGCACCAACCGGGAGTGCTCCGCACACGATTGTCCATTGATGATTGTTCAAAAATTGAATTCAACTTGCTATGAAGATACTTGTGACCGGTGGTGCTGGGTTCATGGGGTCGTGCTTTATTCGGTATATGCTACAGACGTACCCGGACATTGAGATCCTCAATTTCGACAAGATGACGTATGCGGGCAACCCAGAAAACTTGTCGGATGTCGCCGACAACCGACACTATATGTTCCAGAAAGGCGATATTGCCGACGAAAACGCGGTTCGCAAAGCTATTGAAGAGTTCAAACCGGACGCGATCGTCAATTACGCTGCGGAAACGCACGTCGATCGTTCCATTTTGGAACCGGGCGCGTTTATCCGTACGGACATTCTCGGCACATACAATTTGCTGGAAGCGGTGCGAAAGTATCGTATAACGCGCTACGTCCAGGTTTCGACGGATGAAGTGTTTGGTAGTGTCGTGGAGGGTGAAAGCACGGAGGAAAGCGCGTTTGACCCGTCGAGTCCGTACTCTGCCTCCAAAGCGGGCGCCGATCATCTTGTTCGTGCGTACTACCGAACGTATGAAACACCGACGATTGTGACGCATGCGTGCAACAACTACGGGCAGAACCAATACCCGGAAAAGCTCATCCCCTTGTTCATCACAAACCTCATGGAGGGTAAGAAGGTTCCGGTCTACGGTTCCGGATCCAATATCCGGGAATGGATCTACGTTCTCGACCATGCGCGCGCCATTGATCTGATTTTGCGACAAGGCGAAGAAGGGGCAGTCTATAACATCGGAACAGGGGAGCGACTCTCGAATATGGAGATCACGCAGAAACTGCTCTCGAGACTCGGCAAAGATGAGAGTTCCATTGAATACATTACAGACAGGCCAGGCCATGACCTGCGGTATGCACTGAATTCAGAAAAACTCCGCAACCTTGGCTGGCAGCCGGAACATACATTCGATCAAGGACTTGTTCAGACCGTTGCATGGTACAAGGACCATCAGGAGTGGTGGAAAAAGATAAAAAGCGGCGAGTACATGGAGTACTACCAAAAACAATACGAGGAGCGAAAGTAATGACAAACTGCAAAGGCACAAGTCAAAAGTAGCAATGGCTTTGTTCGGTTGAGTACAAAACCTCACCAAGTACTATTGCGCAGGCAGTCATGAAGGACAGAAGAAAAATTCCGAATCATATAGCACGAATGACGGCACCGTGCCAATCGCTGTTCCAAACGCCATGATAAAAAAACTTCTCATCCTTGGCGCAAAAGGAATGCTTGGCCATGCGCTGGCTTCGGTTTTTGCTGATGCGCAACCAATCCTGTGGGACAAGGACGAAGCGGATATTACCGATGCTGCGGTTCTCAACAGCAAGATCGGTTTGTTGCAGCCAGAACTGATCATTAATGCGGCCGCGTATACGGATGTTGACGGATGCGAAGATCATGACGATCTTGCATACGCCGTGAATGCGACAGCAGTCAAGAACATTGCTGATGCAGCCAAGGCCTGTGGCGCATTTGTCGCGCACTACAGCACAGATTATGTATTTCCAGGGACAAGAAAAGAAGGTTATGTCGAGAAGGACAAGCCAGACCCAATCAACGCGTACGGACGGTCCAAACTTGACGGGGAACGGCTTCTTCAGGAGTCCGGCGTTCCATTTCTCCTCATCAGAACTCAATGGCTGTACGGCCCGTATGGCAAGAACTTTGTCGACACAATCGCGCAGAAGGCAAAAGAAGTTCCAGAACTCAAAGTTGTCAACGACCAGTTCGGCTCGCCGACCTATACCGAGGATCTTGCACAACACACTCGCATGCTCATTGCAAACGGTTCTCAAGGCATTCACCATGCTACGAATGAAGGCGTGACCAGTTGGCATGATTTTGCAAAGGAAATAGTTCGTACGGTCGGACTCTCCACGCCGGTACGGCCAATGGGATCCGAACAGTTGCAGCGGAAAGCAAAAAGACCGGCGTTTTCAGCACTGCGCAACACGACCGACACGCATCTGCGGTCTTGGCAGGAAGGGGTTCACGCCTATCTCCGTGCCAAGCGGGGTAGTTAGAAAGGCTTAAAAAAAACGTTTTTGTCAGTAAGGAGAAATACAGCGCGCTGATCATCGGCATCGATTTGCGCGTCACGGACGTCAAACGAAAGAAACGACAGAAAATCTCCGGTTGCTTTCGTTATGCTGTCAAACACGATGATTGCTTTTTCCCGTTGCACAAGGAGCGCAGGAAAAGGCTCCAGCCACCATACGTTGCGAAATCCGCCGCTCGTCCGATTAAGAAGTTTTGTTTGCGTCCCTTCTGAGGAGAGTTCGAGAACAAAAAGCTCAAAATCATTTCCGTACGCGAGCCGAGATCCATCACGGTTCCATGACGCATAGGTAACGTCAGAAAGCGTCAGTGCTTGGCGCGGTGTTCCCGAAGCGCGCAGCAAGAGCAATTGATTCTGTTCCTTTGCGAGGAGCGTAACATAGCCGTCAGGGGAGAAAAGAAATTGCAGTCGGTTCTCAGCTAGTGTGGTCCACGTTTCTATGCGGCCGTCGCGCAAACGCTCCCGTAAAAGCAGCCCAGCCGGATCAGGTTGCAAGACAATCAGGGAATCACCCGCTTGCGTAAAATCCACAACAGCACTCAGTAGCAGTGATGAGCTGTGGGAGAGAATGTCGTATGCATACAGCGCATATTTTCCCAAAATATACATAGTTTGCGGCTGGCGTTGATCCCAGAGAATTTTGTCGGCAAACGGGAAGGACGGCAATGAAGTCAAAGAGGATTGATGTTCTTGGTACAGATACCCCGCTCCCGCTTCGGTGGTGATAATAGCGGCGGTATTGTTTGGGGACCAGACGACGTCTTTCGGAACAGTTTCCCCAGGCATGATGAATGACGCAAGCTGATTTCCGTCAGTGGAAAGAATAGTGATGCGGTCAGACTGAAGCGCTGCGACGGTATGGCCGTTGGGGGCCAGGCGGAGTGCCGTAACACCGCTGAGAACGCGTTTTGCTGTTTGATCGCGGAAAAGCTGAATAGCCTCAAGATTGGTTGTTGTGCCCGGCTGGACGGTAATCATTCTCGTCCAGGTGTAATATCCTTCGCGTTGAATGGTGAGCTGATGTTCCCCGGGAACAACACCAGTGATGCGAACAGGCGAAGTCGGTGAGGAGTATGGACGGCTGTCGATCAGCACAACGTCCGGCCGCGGCCGAACCGTGAAAAAAACGAGGCCCGTTCTAAAAACCTGCCGGTGGCGGAAATCAGTGCGGTATCCCTTTGCAAACAACACCAACAAGGGTGCAAGGACCAAAAAGACAAAGCTGAAGCTGAGATAAAGTATGCGCCGATGCATTACTGTCATGTTTTGACCTTTCGCGGGAAACAACCTACAATAATGGCAATGTTCACCTCGCAGCAACGGGACGCGCAGCCTGTCGGACCCACGTTTGCCTAAACGAACGCGCATGCCAAGATTGGCGGGCAGTCAAGGCAGGGAGAAACGTTGCATGCATCGCGGAGCATCATGTCCCGAAGTCACGGCCGCACAGCCGTGGCGCGGGGTTCATCAGCAACAACTATGGCTCAATTCCTCATTGAAGGACAGCATCGTTTGCAGGGAGAGGTGACGGCAAGCGGCATGAAAAGCGCGGCAACGGCGCTCATTGCGGCGACGCTTGTAACAACCGAAGAATGCCGCATCAGCAATGTACCAAGAATTGCCGATGTTTTCAATATGGTGAAGATCCTGCAAAGCATGGGTAGCCAGATTGACTGGGAAGACGACCATACGCTGACGATCCGTAACGATAGCCTAGATCCTGAAGCGCTTGACCAAACAGCGATTACCAAACTTCGATCCTCAGTACTGCTGCTTGGACCGCTCGCGGCGCGGTTTCCCCGATTCAGCATTGCGCGGCCCGGTGGAGATACTATTGGAAACCGACCGCTTGATACGCATTTTGAAGCGCTCACAGGACTGGGTGTGCAATTCCAGGATAATAAAGACCGCGTTGATGTGTCGCGTGAAGCATTGCGCGGGACAAAAGTAGTCTTGCCGGAATTCAGCGTGACCGCAACAGAAAACCTCATGATGGCGGCAACGATCGCTGATGGGACGACAACGATCCACACCGCGGCGACAGAACCGCACGTCCAAAACCTCGGAAAATTTCTTTGCGAGCTTGGCGCAAAAATAGAAGGCATCGGAACCCATGCCATAACGATTCACGGAGTGCCAAAACTGCATGGTGCGACCATCCGTGTCATTCCGGACCAGATCGAAATCGGCACATGGGCGATTGCCGCTGCGGTAACGCGAAGCGAACTTGTCATTCGCGATGTTGTCCCTGACCATCTTGACATGGTTCTACTCAAACTTCAGCACGCTGGAGTCCGGGCAACGCTGAAAGGAACCTTGCTCCATGTGAAAGCGGCGAGAAAACTGAAAGCCTTCCGTCTCCAAAGCCTTCCGTATCCGGGTTTTCCAACCGATCTGCAAGCGCCATTTGCCGTTCTCGCGACGCAGGCCGAAGGAACGTCATTGATCCATGACCCGATGTATGAAGGGCGCATGGGCCATATTAAGGAACTTGTCAGCATGGGCGCAAACGCAATTGTGTGCGATCCGCATCGCGTGCTCATTACCGGTCCGACGCCGCTGTACGGAAAAGAATGCACAAGCTATGATATACGCAACGGAGCAACGCTTATTCTTGCCGCATTGGTCGCGCAAGGAACCACTGTGCTGCGCGGCGCGGAAGTTGTCGACCGCGGATACGAAAAAATTGAGGAAAAGCTAACAGCAATTGGAGCGCACATCACACGACAGGAGTAATATGCAGACCACAGTTCCACCACAACAGAAACGGCTCTTCTTTTGGACAATACTTTTTGTTTTGTGCGTTCTCTCATCAGGCAGCGTCGGATATCTTGTTGGTTCCCGCGCGGCAGAAGGGCAAACAGCGGGAACATCAAATGGGCAAAGCGCAGGAAAGCCGATATCGCTCGACACGATCCAGGATGTCTGGAAGGCGCTGAAAAAAAGCTACATCAACCAGCCGTTGGATGAGCAAAAGGCAGTGTATGGCGCTATCCAGGGCATGGTGGAGAGCCTTGATGACCCTTACACGCTCTACTTTACTCCAAGCGAATCAAAATCTTTTCGAGAAGAAATCGACGGCGTGTTTGAGGGCATCGGCGCAGAAATTGGAATGAAGAATGATCACCTCGTTATCATCGCTCCCTTGCCCGGTTCGCCGGCAGAAAAAGCGGGATTGAAGGCTGGTGACAAAATTGTGCAAATTGACGATGCGTCAACCCAAGGCGTGAATTTGGATGAAGCGGTGAAAAAAATCCGTGGAGCGGAAGGCACAAACGTCACTCTTATGATTGAGCGAGGCGAAGAAACCACGCCGGTCAAAGTTACTATTACGCGCGAATCTATCACGGTGCAAAGCGTTCAATTGACCATGTCAGATGATCTTATCGGGACTGTCAAGATTTCCTATTTCGGGCCGAAAACCGAAAAGGAGTTCTCTGCAGCAGTTGACACGTTTCTCCGAAAGAGCGGCAAGGGGCTTATTCTCGATCTGCGGAGCAATCCAGGCGGCTTTCTGGTTACGGCCGTTGCGGTGGTGTCGGAGTTTGTCGATAAAAACATTATTGTCGTAAAAGAACAGTATACCAACAAAAGCGAAACGGAGCATAAAGCAACAGGAGGGAACGCCCTCAAGGGCATGCCAACCGTTACGCTTGTTGACCAGGGTAGCGCGTCGGCGTCTGAAATTGTTGCTGGCGCGTTGCAGGACTATGGTATTGCAACGATTGTCGGCGTGACGACGTTCGGTAAAGGCTCTGTCCAGCAACTCGAGGAATTTTCTGACGGTTCCAGCCTGAAAGTGACCATAGCAAAATGGTTGACGCCGAAAGGCCGGTCGATTAATGAACACGGTATTACGCCGGATGTAGCCGTCGAGCTGACGAAAGACGACTACAACGGCGACCGTGATCCGCAGCTTGACCGCGCGATCCAGCTTCTGCGTGAAAAGATCAACCCATGAAGAAAATCCGAGTACTACTGACAGGCGACGTTGCTGGAGTGGGACGGAAAGGCGACGTTGTTGATGTCGCGCCGGGTTTTGCGGATCATGGTTTATTCCCCTCCGGCCGGGCTGTTCTCGCAACGCCGCAGGAGCTGCAAAAGTTCTCCAATCTGCAGAAACAAGAACAGCGAACCCAGCAAGAAGGGAAAGCGAAAGAGCAGGCAATACTCCACCAGCTCACAACGGCGCATCTCACGTTCCGCATGCGAGCCAATGAGCGCGGAGTTCTCTACGGCAGCATCAAGCCGGCTGACATTGTTCGGGCATGTGAAAAAAGCGGTGTGCACGGCGTTCCGGAACATTCGATACGGATGAAAGAACCGCTCGATCGCGTCGGCGAATTCCGCTGCACGGTGCAGATCGGTAATGAGAAACCTGTGACTGTTGCAATCACGATTATGGCGCAAGGATAACGTTTGCTCGTCCGCACAAGTTCAGAGTATGTACAATTGCTATGATTGAAAACAGTATCGTCTACCGTGACTTCAAACGCAAATATGAATACCTGCCGCTTTCGCGTGCAGAGGGTTCGCTGTTGTGGGACCGTGGCGGTAAGCGCTACATTGATTTCACGTCAGGCTGGAATGTCACCAATCTTGGTTGGAACCATCGGGAGGTCAACGAAGCAGTTGCAGAACAAACATTGTTCAATCTCGATACGTGAAAATACGTGCTATACGCACCCAAGCAGCTACGGCACTGTTTGATGCACAGAAGCAGGTTGAACAAATGATTTTTAGGTAAAGATAACCCCGTTAATCAGTACCCGGTCTGCTCTGTCAGTCTCTCTCGTCCCCACAACAAAACAAAAACCATCCTTATCATGCTATAAGGCTCCACTACGCAAGAAGAAACGAGTCCAAAACTCTACGCCTTTGCTTCTACCCTGTTAGGCAGAATGCTGACAAACGTCTTGCTGCGAAGCTGGCCGTTGAATTTTCGCACCTTGCGGGTGGAAAACTTCACGTATCCGTTGGCAATTGCCATGAGCGTATCATCTCTTGTCCGGCGAACATTGATACCGGCGGCAAGTTTTGTGCCGCGCTGACGGACAAGAATGTTGCCTGTGCGTACATATTGCCCTTCGGATCGCTTCACGCCAAGCCGCTTACTTTGTGAGTCGCGGCCTAAACTTGTAGACCCTCCAGCTTTTGTATGTGCCATGAATACTTACAAATTACGAAGTACAAATTACAGACCCTCTCGTTCTGCGTGTTTTATGCTACAGGAGAACGACAGCATTGTCAAACGCGCGGCATTCGGTGTCATCTACGAATTAAAACTAGACACTTTTCATGAGGTTTACGTTTTAAAATT
>CAYINT010000050.1:0-7793 GCA_964364875.1 uncultured Gammaproteobacteria bacterium
AAATTCTTCACTCGGGGAATCCGCGGTATGCACTGGGAAATGGTGGGTAGTTACCACTACTCTTTATTATAGCCTTCAGGACTTTTGCATTTGTGCCGAGTGCGATGCGCGACTGAGCATTTGGCCGAAAGCGTAGCGCGACCAGCGTCTACATCGTCGAGGCCGGAGCGGAAGGAGCAACGAAGTAATCGGTCAAACCGAAGGCGCAGCGGTGCAGTTCAGGCGGGCTTTGCCCGACTGATAAGCCGCAAACGCGAAAGTTCTGCTACCGAATTCTTCCCATAAATCGTAGTTCTTCGAGAACTTCGGGTTCGATCATGTCTTGCGTCCACGGCGGTTGCCAGACGATTTCTATTTTTATGGAACCGATTTTTTTGATCTCGGATAATTTTCCGCGAATGTCTTCTTCGATGGTCGGTCCAAGAGGACAACCCGGATACGTCAGGGAAAGTTGCACCGTCACATCATTGTTCTGTTGGAGGAGAACATTGTAGATAAGGCCAAGATCGACAATATTCATCCCGATTTCCGGATCGTTGACTTCGTGGAGTTTTTCTATGATGTCGATGCGTTCAATCATTGCTTATCCCAATGTTTCTGAATTTCTTCCTGAATCAATTGCAAGACTTCATCGGGAACCAGTTTATCAGGCATGCCTCTGTAGTTATGTCCCACTTTTTCGTCAACGAAATGTTCACCGGCAAATTCCCGAACTGGATTCTTTTCGTACCGAGGAACAATGTGCCAATGAACATGGTGCCATTCGTTGGCAAGGTGCGAGTAATTGAGTCGATCGGGGTGAAAAGCTTGGTCCAGCGCTCCTGCTAACTTTGGAACAATGTCAAACCAGAACTCATCCTGCTCTTCTCGTGTCAATTGCAGTGGATTTGCGATCTCCCGACTGTGCAAGTAGACGATGCATCTGCCTAAGTAGGATTGGTTGAACTTATGCAATACAACAGTCCAATACTTTCCTTCGTAGATGACATAACTTTCCTCTTTTGAAATCGGTAGTTTGATTGGCATAATGGTTCAGTCAATTTTTAAGAGCTTGTAAAACCAATAAGGCACATTTTTCTCGTCCCGGATTCACTGGCCCACCAAGCTGTTCAAGCACGTCGGCACTGGTGAACTGCGCAAGCTCCTTTTTTGTTTTGCCAATCATTTCTTCAACCATAAGATCAGCTGCTGCTTGGCTGATCGCGCAACCCATTCCGGAAAATTTTGCATCTTCAATTGTTCCGTCTTTGGCAAGCTGGAACTCAATATGGAGAACATCGCCGCATGACGGATTGACCGCATCAACGGAATAGTCCGCACGGCCGACTTTCCCTTTGTGCAGAGCATGTTTGTAGTGCTCTAGAATGATTTCTCTGTATATATCCATCGTTCGCTGTTATGGTGAGCAATGTCACCCTGAGTTTACCAAAGGGCTGTCGAACCATGACGGGCCGTCACCCCTCGATAGTTCGACTACGCTCACCACGGACAAGCTTAGGGTGACAGTAATATGGAACGTGCTTTCTCAATCGCTTTCGGCAAACGATCAACCTCTTCTTCCGTGTTATAGAACGCGATGCTCGCCCGAATCATTGCGGGAACATGAAACCGTTCCATGAGCACTTGCGCGCAGTGATGGCCGGATCGCACGGCAATGTTCTCGCTGTCAAGAACGGTGGCAAGATCATGCGCGTGGATCGTGCCGACGTTGAATGACACGACGCTCCCCCGTTCTTGCAAATCTCCTGGACCAAACAGTGTTATACCGGGAACTGCTTGCAACACACACAGTAATTTTTCTGTAAGAAGCTTTTCTCTCTCCTGAATCCAGTCCCAGTCAAGCGATTTGAGATACGCAATCGCAGCGCCAAGTCCGATAACGCCTGCAATGTTTGGCGTGCCGCCTTCAAACTTTTCGGGAAGCTCATTCCACTCGGTGTGATTTTTTCGCACGTCGAGAATCATGTCTCCGCCGAAAAGAAACGGAGGCATCGCTTCCAACAGTTCCCGCTTTGCGTAGAGCACGCCAACGCCCGTCGGGCCGTACATTTTATGCGCCGAGAACGCAACGAAGTCGGCATTCCAGCTTTCGACGTCAATCGGGGCATGTGCAACGATCTGTGCCGCGTCAACGAGCACTTTCGCGCCGAACGCGTGCGACTTTTTCACGATTTCTTTGACTGGATTGATCGTGCCAAGAACATTCGACATCGCGGCGATGGCAACCAGCTTGACTTTTTCATCAAGCAGTTTCGGGAACATTTTCACGTCAAGCCTTCCTTCGTCCGTCACCGGAATCCAGCGGAGTTCTGCGTGCTGTTGGATCGCCAACTGCTGCCACGGCACGAGGTTTGCATGGTGCTCCATTTCGGAAAGGAGGATCACATCGTCGGCACGGATATTCTGCCGGCCCCACGTCTGCATCACAAGGTTGATGGATTCGGTTGTCCCTTTCGTAAAGATAATTTCTTCTACCCGGCGTGCGCGCACAAATTTCCGAACCTGTTGGCGGACCTCTTCGTATGCTCGCGTAGCGTTTTCGGAAAGACTGTACATCCCGCGCCGCACATTCGCATTCATGGTTGCGTAGAACTGTGTTTCTGCGTCAATGACAGAGCGTGGTTTTTGCGTTGTCGAGGCATTATCAAAATACGCCAGCTTTGGCTGCGCGATAAGCAAAGTGAATTCTCTACGGACTTTCTCCGCTTTTGCGTCATCCCGAACCGAGGGACGCTGAGCGTTCTGAGCGCGAGGAATTTCCTTTTTTGGAACGTTATTTTTCATCATCGAAATAAATCATATCATCCTCAACTTTGACAGTATACTTTTTAATCGGCAAAATTGCAGGCAGCGATTTGACTTCGCCAGAACGTATATCAAATCGCGCGCCATGCCGCGGACATTCAATAATCCGGTCTTCTAGAATCTCTCCATCAGCAAGCGACGCTTGTTTATGCAAACAAACATTCTGCGTGGCAAAAATCCCATCGGAAAGATGGTAAAGACAAATCTCCGTTCCACCGACAACGACGCGTTTCTTTGTGCCAAGCGGGAGTTCAGATAATGGTAGAAGCGGTTGCATAACGTTGAATCATCTCCCCTTTTGAATCCTGAGGAACGTGTGCGTTCCGAAGGAAAAGATAAGGGGAGAACGAAAGGGGTTAATTGTTACTCGATTTAGAGAAGACTCGGTGGCGTTGCATACAGTTTCGTTAAAAACGTTTCCCATTTCATCATCAACGCTTCCGTTGCGGAAGTATTCGGCAATTGCGCAAGAACGTCCTGTAAAAATCCGCGCAGGATGAGCGCCAGCGCTTCTTCCGGCAACATTCCTCGGCTTGTTAGGTAGAACACTTGCTCTGGATCAATCGGGCCGGTTGCTGCCGCGTGCGATGCTTTCACGTCCCGCGCCGCAATTTCGAGCGATGGAATGAGCGTTGATCGCGCTTCTTTGCTGAGTAGAATGGAACGGCCTTCAAGCCGAGTGTCAGAATGATTTGCTTCATGCCGGATGTCAATCAGTCCGTTGAGATGGAACGTGGATTGTTCTGCCATGATGCTTCGCACCACTGTCCGGCCAACCGATGCGCCATGCATGTGGATTTCTTTCAGGTTCAGCCGGAGTTCGTGGCTGTCATTACCAAACACAATGCCGTGAAATGTCGCACTTGCTCCGTCTTCCATTTCCAGCGTTATGGAACGGACAAGATTATTCTGCGGAACAGCATTGAAGCTGTACAACAGCGTGCTGCCGGATTGAACATGCACAGTGGTTGCTTTCCCTGCTGGCGACGGGGTCATATTTTCCTCAACGATAAGATTGTCTGTTCCCGATTCGAGATCAATGACTTTCGGCGCGTCCTGTGTTGTAAAGTGTTGTGTCTTCATGAAAGTGTCATTCCGAACCGAGGAACGTTCGGCGTTCCGAGTGTGAGGAATCTCCTTTCACTGAGCCAACCGACCCTTCCATTTTCCTTAGATCTCCTCTCCTTACGAACCGAGTGAAGCGAGGAAAAGAAAAGGAGAGGACGGGTGAGGTCAAAATGTTTGCACAAGTCATCCTACACTTCCCTCCATTTCCAATTGAACCAAGCGGTTCAACTCCACGGCGTATTCCATCGGCAATTCCTTGACGATCGGCTCGATAAATCCGTTGACGATCATTGCCGACGCGTCTGCTTCAGTCAGTCCCCTGCTTTGCAGATAGAACAGTTGTTCTTCGCCGATTTTGCTGACGACCGCTTCATGCTCCACGGTCGCATCTTGTTCCTGAATGTCCATGGTTGGGTAGGTGTCAGAACGCGACGGCTCGTCAAGCAACAGCGCGTCGCACCGGACTTTGACTTTCGCGTTTGTTGCCCCGGGCTGTATTCGAACCAAACCGCGATAGCTTGTCCGGCCTGTCCCTTGCGAAACAGATTTTGATGTAATGATGGATGTTGTGTCTGGCGCAACATGAATGACTTTGCCGCCGGCATCCTGATGTTGCCCGTCACCAGCAAATGCTAAGGAAAGAATCTCGCCGCGGGCTTTTTTGCCCATCAAATAAATGCTCGGATACTTCATAGTCAGCTTCGAGCCAAAATTCCCGTCAATCCAGGACATCGACGCTTCTTCGTACGCAACAGCGCGTTTTGTGACGAGATTGTACACGTTTTTCGACCAGTTCTGGATCGTCGTGTATCGGACTTTTGCGCGTCTTTTCACGATGATTTCCACGACAGCGCTGTGCAAAGAATCCGTAGCATAGATCGGTGCAGTACAACCTTCAATATAGTGAACATTGGAACCTTCTTCCGCAATGATCAGCGTGCGTTCAAACTGCCCCATGTTTTCGGCATTGATGCGGAAGTACGCTTGCAGCGGCAGATCAATCGAAACGCCTGCGGGAACGTGTACAAAACTCCCGCCGGACCACACCGCGCTGTTGAGCGCAGCAAACTTGTTGTCACTGGGCGGAATAATCGTGCCAAAATATTCCTTGACGATATCGGAATGTTCCCGCAACGCGGAATCCATATCCAAAAATACAACGCCGAGTTTTTTCAGAGACTCTTTGAGTGAATGATACACCACTTCTGATTCATATTGCGCGCCAACGCCGGCCAGGAATTTTTTCTCCGCTTCGGGAATCCCAAGACGGTCAAACGTGCTTTTCACTTCTGCGGGAACGTCATCCCATGTCTTCCCTTGTTTTTCCGATGGACGGATAAAATAATAGATGTTTTCAAAATCAATCTGTGTTACATCCCCGCCCCAACGCGGCAGCGGCTTTTGCTGGAATATTTTCAGTGCGCGCAGACGGAACTCCAGCATCCACGCAGGTTCGTTCTTCATCCGGGAGATTTCCCGAACAACGCTTTCTGACAAACCTCGCCCACTTTTAAAAACGTAGTTTTCCTTTTCGTGAAAACCATATTGGTACTCGTTTTGCGTAATGGCAGGCCTTACTTTCATGGTTGTGTCATCCCGAAGGCAGGTGAGGGATCCGCGTTCATTGTACAGCCTCCGCAGTGTCATACCCGGTCTTTTCCAGCTCATACGCAAGTTCTTTTTCGCCGGACCGGACAATTTTCCCATCAGTGAGAACATGGATACGATCCGGCGTAATGTAATTGAGAATCCGTTGGTAATGCGTTATCAAAAGAAGCGACTGTGGAACACGTGCCATCCTGAGCTTGCCCGTGGTGAGCGTAGTCGAACTATTGAAGGATGATTTGATGACTTCCGCAATCCGTTTCAATGCGTCAATATCCAGCCCGGAATCCACTTCATCAAAAATCGCGAGCTTTGGCTTCAGCATCGCAAACTGCAACACTTCACTTATCTTTTTTTCACCGCCCGAAAATCCATCATTGATAGAACGGTCAAGAAAATCCGGCTGGCGATGGAGTATTGCAAGCGTGTCATTGATCTGTGCGCGGAACGCTTTGATGTCGACCTTTTGGTCAGCGTGAACATTTTTGTATGCCGTCCGCGTGAGATTCGCAACAGAAATGCCGGGGACAGCAACCGGATTTTGAAAAGATAGAAACAAACCAAGCCGGGCGCGCTGTTCCGGCTTCATCGTCGTGACATCCTGGCCTTGGAACATAATGGAACCTTCCGTGACGCGATAGGACGGATGTCCCATGAGCGTCAGTGACAAGGAACTTTTGCCGGAACCGTTTGGCCCCATGATCACATGCACTTCGCCCTTTTGAATCGTCAAATCAATGCCCTTGAGAATTTCTTTTCCGTCCACCGTGACGTGGAGGTTGGTGATGGAAAGAAGTGGTCTCATAGTAATTGTGTCATTCCGAATCCCGAGCAATGTCATAGTGAGCCTGTCTAACTATGAGCGAGGGATCAGGAATCTCCTCGAGTAATCAAACTTTGGCCAATGCTTTCTTGGGTTGATGAAGAAGTTCCGCCAGCGTCAACGCGTGGAACGTGTGGTACAACCTTTCCGACACTTTGTTCCACAGCGGCGGTAGTGTGCAGAATTCGTTATTGGGACATTCATACTTGTCATCCTGCTGGCAACGGACAATGGAAAAATCACCCTCGATTGCCTGAATCACATCGCCGGCCGTGATCTTTGACGGAACACGCGTCAGATGATACCCGCCCGCTGCCCCCTCTTTGGGCTCAATGAGCTTGGCTTTTTTGAGTTGTGACGCAATGCCGGACAGGAAAGGATATGGAAGGTTGCGCTTTTTCGCAATTTCGCGAAGCGACAATCTCCGTTTTCCATGAAATTCGGCCAAGGCCAGCATCAGCTGAAGACCATATTCCGTTTTTGCGCTGATTTGAAACATAATACTCACACTAAATTAGTATGAGTTAGCATACCAAAGCAGGAACAGAATGTCAACCTCCGTATAGCAGAGAGTGCGCACTCTCTGCTATACGGCCTTGTTGTCCAACCTTGGTATCGGCAGCAAGAAACTCTGCCAATCTGCTTTGACCTCTTCAAGAATGTGTGCCTGTCGAATGGTATAGGAACCAACTGCCATGCGTTCCAGCGCCGTAAGATATGCACCAACACCGAGCTTCTCACCAAGATCATGTGCTAAGGAACGGATGTACGTGCCGGAAGAACATGTCACGTCCAGAATGGCTTCGGGCCAGTGAAAGGAGTGCAAGTGAAGTGAGTGAACCGTGACCGTGCGCGGTTCCAATTGGAACGACTCCCCTGTTCGTGCACGATCATACGACTTCACGCCGCCGACTTTGATCGCAGAAAAGACTGGCGGAGTTTGCTGGAATGTTCCGGTGAACTTTCGGAGTGCCGATTGAACGTCCAACTTCTTCGGCGGAACAACGTCTTCGTTCTCGCTGATTCTTCCTTCTCCATCATACGTATCGCTTGTTGCGCCGAGCCGAACCGTCGCGCGATACATTTTGTCCGTGCTTTTTGAAATTGAGCCGAGAACCCTTGTCGCTTCACGCCCGACACCGACAACGAGTACGCCCGTTGCCATCGGATCGAGTGTTCCCGCATGGCCGACGCGCTGCTCGCCGGTGATCCGGCGGATTTCGTCAACGACGTCATGCGAGGTCATGCCAGAGGGTTTATTTATGATGAGGATTCCAGAATGCATGAGGAGAGTATACAGGGCGATGAGCGTTCTTCCAAATGGGGCCGATCTGACATTCACACCGCCAGATGTGTGCGGCCGGTAAAATACCAAAAAACCCCACCATGTATGTGGCAGGGTTTGGTTATCGGTCAGCGTTATTTCTTCTTGGTATCTTCGGTTTTCTGTTCGCCTTTCACTTTGTTGATCGCCTCCACCACGCGGGAGTCG
>CAYINT010000050.1:7803-8613 GCA_964364875.1 uncultured Gammaproteobacteria bacterium
TTGCTTAACGGAATTTACTCGTCGTTTGATGTTGTCGCTTTTCAGCTCTTCGATGAAGAGAACGTGATCGCGGTTGATGACCATTTTGTCGGTCGGGCCGTGCAGTTCTTTACCGAGCTTGATGAGGGCAAACTGCGACTTCTGTTCTTCGGTCTGGCCTTCTTTTTTTTGATCTTCTTCGGCAATGGGCTGAAGCTGTTGGTTGAGCTGGAGGTAGTAGATGTCGGCAAGCTCAACATATTCGGAACCTGCACTTGTCACTTTTCCGAAATACACCTGGTTGTTTGTTAAAAACACGGCATGGTACGCATTTTTGTTCGATACCGCCTTGCCGCTCCGCGCATTTGTGAAGAACGCAAATGCGCCTACAATGATGACAATGAACACAAGAAGCGGAAGCATGCCTGGAGCTCTTCGCATGGGAGATTCGTTTGTCATAGAAAACGTGTCGGTTAATATTCTGATGCTGTTGCTCTGACTGTGCACAAAGGGGGTTCTGCCCTTTTTCGGCCAGTTGTATGCTAAGTATACGGGTTCCGGCAGAGACCGTCAACCCCCGCCCACCAATTTCGGGAACGTGTTCGGTACACCACGCACTGCGGCGAAGCCGCCTGTCGGCTACCTTCTTCTCAAAGCAACGCACTTGCTAAAATTGGTGGGCGGGTCAACCATACAGTTTTCTTCTAACCTTAGCCATTTTCCCCGAGTTGATGACATCACACGAAAACTCGTAAAACCCGCACCACGGCTTCGCGGGATACCGTTACCTTTCTGGCGCCTGAAAAGGCGTTCTTTTGTTTCAGTTGTGCT
>CAYINT010000051.1:0-8426 GCA_964364875.1 uncultured Gammaproteobacteria bacterium
ATTCGAACCCGGGTTACATGGATGAGAACCATGCGTCCTGGACCAGACTAGACGATGGCGGCGTGCTCGTCCTCCATCACACAGTGCTGTCGGTAGCGAAAGTACAACACCGTGGATGAAGGTGTGATGAGTATACGGATTTTTCCGATTTTTGCAACCCCCTAGCGAATGCTTTTCCCCACCAGCTCCGCCATTTCAACCAGCCGGTTTGCGTAGCCCCACTCGTTGTCGTACCACGCAATGACTTTCACTAAGTCTCCGCCAATGACATTGGTCAGACTGAGATCAACAATTGCCGAGTGCGGATCACCGATAAAGTCCGATGACACAACCGGATCTGCCGTGACAGCGAGAACATTCTTCATTGCTTTGGAACGGGCTGCTTTTTTGAACGCGGCGTTGATACGGGCAATCGTTGCGTTCCCGCGGATCAGGAATGTAAAGTCGGTGACGGAAACACACGGTGTTGGGACGCGAAAAGCAAATCCATCAAACTTACCTTTGAGTTTGGGCAACACTTCGGTCACGGAAATTGCTGCGCCCGATGTTGTCGGGACGATGTTTTGCGCGGCGGCGCGTGCCCTGCGTAAATCCTTATGCATCGCCGGCGGCGGGCCGTCCACAAGGTTTTGTTCCGCGGTGTAGGAATGGGTCGTGGTCATCGTCGCGCGCTTGACGCCAAACGCGTCAGCGATAACTTTTGTTACAGGCCCGACGCAGTTTGTGGTGCACGACGCATTGGAAACAACCGGCTCGCCTTTGTAAGAATCTTCGTTGACGCCCAAAAGGTATGTCTTGATCCCACCGCCTTTGGTTGGCGCAGAAACAACAACATGCCTCGCGCCTGCTTTGATATGCGCTTTAGCAGCGCCGTCCTTGGTGAATCTTCCGGTACAGTCGAGAACGACATCTACTCCGAGCTTTTTCCACGGAAGTTGCGCAGGTTCCTTCTCCGTAAAAATCGGAACATTCTTGCCGTCAACGACCAGATTGTTCTTGCCAAAACCAACTTCATGGCCTCGGAATCTTCCGTACACCGTGTCATATTTCAGCAGATGCGCAAGTGTCTCCGGATCCGTGAGGTCATTAAGCGCGACGATAGAAACGTTTTTGCTTTGCAGCGCAATTTTGAACGCGGCCCGGCCAATGCGACCAAAACCATTAATGGCTATTCGTACTAAAGAATTATTTTTCATGATAGAGTTTTCTATTTGCAAAAAGAGATGGTCGTCCTGAGCGCCGTCGAAGGATCACCAAAACCGTTGATTGCGATGCGAAGTTGTTTGTTTGCCATAGAACCCTCTTTTGCCTTTTGACTTGTTACGTTTGCCTTGTTCTAGTATAGCAGATCATGCCATTGCCCGCAGCATGGCGTTTATTTCGGATCGCTTTGTGCTAGCATGGCCGACCAGCGCGCCGTGGAATATCGTTCCATCGGCGTATTGGGCAATGTTCTCGGCCTTCACATTGCCGCCATAGATCAACATGGTTCTTGCTTTCGGAACAAGCCGCTGAAGTCGTTTCTGGATGAATCTTGCCATGGCAAATGCTTGTTCCGGCGGATTAGCCAAGCCTTTGCCCGCCTTGCTGATCGCCCATACCGGCTCGTATGCGACAAACAACGTTTTCCCTTTCCAGCCCTTGAGGTCGCGTTCAAGTTGCAGACGAACAAACTGCTGTGCCATGCCAGTATGCGAATGTTTTGTTTCTCCGACACATAACACCGGGATCAGTCGGGAACGGACTGCCGCCGAGAGTTTGGAACGCACAGTTGCGTCGCTCTCTCCAAGTGCGCGGCGTTCCGAATGGCCGATAATAACGTAACAGCAACCGAGCTTTTTCAGGTCAGTTCCGGATACTTCGCCGGTCGCAGCTTGTTGATTCAGTGGAGCGATGTTTTGGCTTCCAAGCGAGATTTGGGAATGGACAGTCTTTGCGACATCAACGAACGCGAGTTCCGACGGAAAAATCGCAAGTTCAATGTTCCCGCGTTTTTTTTTCAGTGAACGTGCCAATGCGACGGACTTTTTTTCCGAAAGATAGAGCTTCCAATTTGCAAAGATATAACTTTTCATGTTTGTGGAACGTCTGTGGTAAGATTGATTCTTTCCATTTTAATTTTTCAATTTTGCATTGTACATTTCCACTCGTTATTTGCCCGGCAGAGCCGGGTCAGGCTTCGCCGGATAATTTTCAAACGCCCAGTCGGCGAGTGCTCGCGTATCGCTGAGCCGCGTTTTCTGATCGGTGCTGCCAAGAACAACAAAGATGAGTTCGCGCTCGCCAATCCCGCGGATTCGGCTGACAAAATTGCCTCCGGCTTTTCCCGTAAAGCCGGTCTTGCCGCCAATCACGCGCAGGTCGGTGCCGATAAGTCCATCCGTATTGCGGATCCGGATTTTTTTACCGTTTGCCTTGTCGGCAATCTCATAGCTTTTGCTTGTGGTTGCTTCTGCGATGAACGAATCAGAAAATGTTTTTTCGACAAGTTTCACGAGATCATTGGCCGTGCTTGTGTTGCTGTCGCCAAGTCCGGTGACGTCCGTAAACCGCGTGTTGGTCATGCCAAGCTGGCCTGCGCGGATATTCATCCGGCGGACAAACTCTGCTTCGGCAATGCCCGTGGAACGCACCAGAGCCTCCGTAGCATTATTTGCGGACTCAACAAGCGTTGCATACAGCAAATCATGCGCGGTGATTCTCGCGCCGACGGGAACGGAAAGTCTGGAGCCTTCCGGGTCATTATCCTCTCTTTCGATCTTCATGACTGCCTGCATATCATTCCCCTCTTCAAGAACAAGGAGTGCCGTCATGAGCTTTGCAATGCTTGCTGTGGAGCGTATGGCATCGGCATTTTTTTCGTACAGCATTACCTGCCGCTGCGGGTCCCAGATTCCGATGGACTTGCCCGTCACCTGTGGAGCCGTTGCCGGGTCAGGTTTTTGGACATTCAACGATCCGGCTGGCTTTGCGGAAACAACCGGCAGGCGTTCTACCGTGACAGTGGAGCCTTTCACCGCACCCGGCGTCACGTACGGCGCAGCGATGGTGAGAAAAAGATGGAGAAGAATGCTGAGCATGGTCAGACCGTAAAAGCGCTTTCTTCCGTTACTTCGGATTCGGGGCGCGCCGATTCCGATGCATCCGTCATGGAGTCCTGGAACAATTTTTGCAGATTTTCGTCGGAATTGAGTTTTTCATATTCCGGCAACTCGCGCGGTTCCCGTATGCCGAGATAATGGAGAAAGTCAAACGTCACGTGGTACCTCGACGGAAAACCTTTTTCGCCCGGATGCTCTTCAATCAGTCCCCGAATCAGCAGGTTGCGCAGGATGAGGGAACAATTGACGCCGCGGATGAGTTCCAGCTCTGCTTTTGTCACGGGTCCGCGGTATGCGATAATCGTCAAGGTCTCCAAACTTGGTTTTGTAAGTTCCTTTTTTTCTTCTTCGTCCAAAAATTTCTGCACAATGGAACCGACTGTCGCTGTCGTGACAGTTTGGTACGAATCGCCAAGATGGTTGATTTGCATGCCACCGTGGTTTTTTGCGTATTCGTCAGAAAGTTCCGCGAGCGCAGTCTGGATTTGTTCCCGCGTGACATTGCAGAACTCGGAAAGCCTGCGGATGGAAAGCGGCTGGCCGCTGATAAACAAAAGACTTTCGATCTGGGAATGGAGTTGGTTCATGATTCGATTGTTTCAGTGTTTATTATTTCACGGCGCTCGATTTCGATGGTCGAGAAAATACCGTTTTGTTCGACGGTAATGGTGCGTTGTTTCACGAGTTCCAACAGCGCGAGAAACGTCACGATGACTTCCACTTTTGACGAGGCTTGCGAGACAAGCGTGTGAAAATTCATTCGGACTTCGGTCATAATTCGTTGCCGGATAGATTCTAGTTTTTCTTTGAGGTTGATCGTTCGCGCAATCGTTTCCTCGGGAATTTTTATAAACGGCTCCAAACGCTTTAGGACTGCGTAGTAGAATTTTTGCAACTCTTCCACAATGAGATGTTCCGGCGGGCGGAAGGAACGTTCCTTCATGGCAACTTTCAGCGATGTGTTGCGCGCAAACGAATAGCGCCTCTTGAGTATCATGGCATGGATCCGCTTCGACGCTTCATAGTATTCCCGATATATTTTCAGCTGTTCTTCAAGATCAATGCCGTCTTCATCTTCAGGCGCGATAATGGGCAACAGTGCGCGGGATTTGATCAGGACGAGTCTCGCTGCGACGACAAGAAAATCTGCAAGTTCTTCCGGATAGCGTTGTTCGATGCTCTGAAGATGCTGTAGAAACTGATCGGTCACTTCGGCAAGCGATACCTGCGTAATCGGCAGCTTCTCTTCTTCGATAAGCTGGAGCAGCAGATCAAGCGGTCCTTCAAAATGTTCTAGCCGAAAGCGATAAGACAAAGAGAAAAAAGTTAAAAGTCAAAAAGCAGAAGTTAAACGTAAGATTTCATTGCTGTATCTCTCGGATCAGCCGTTCGGTCAGTGCTTTGGGCAACCCGATGATGCTTTCACGCTCGCCTTCAATCCTCATAATATATTTCTCGAGTTGCGGATCCTCAATCGTAAATCCTCCTGCAAGCAAAAAAACAGTGCCTTTTTTGATCAGCGCGCCAATAACATCATCGGGAATTGGTTGGAACCATACTTTCGCCCTATCAACACCTTCTAGCCTTTTATTATTTTCTGTATTGACAACGATGACAGCAGTAACCGTTTCTGCAGGATGCTGAACATAGCTTATGAGAAACTTTCTTGCCTCTTCCTCGCTTTCAGGCTTTTCTCGAATTTCCCTGTTGCAAACAACAACCTGATCAGAGGTGATAAGAATGGAGGGAGTCTGAATTTTGGGAAGGAGCGAATCTGCTTTTGCGTGAGCAAGCGTGAGGGTCAGTTTCTCGGGGTCTTCAAAGCGTATCGCTTTCTCGTCAATATCAGGACTCATCGTCGTAAACGAATATCCCATGCTTTCCAACACGCTGCGCCTGCCTTTCGACTGAGATCCAAGAATAACCTGCATTATTTCTTCTTTCTGCTTTTTGTCCTTTGCTTTCTTTTTGTACTCTTCTTGTGTTTCCGTACTTTTTTCGGCAGCTGAATCTTGGGCATCTTCACTGCGGAACTTATGTTGCCGGTCTTTGCGTTTTCCAACTTCACAAAATCCCGCGCCTTCATCCGGACATGGTCGGTAAAGCTCCCCGCAGCAACGAGAATTTTTGCAGCTTTTAACAATGCGGAATCAACAAACACTTCTGCCTTGTGGATTGCGCCAAATGACGTTAATCCGCCGGCCTTCACTTTGAATTTCGCGATCATCTCTTTTTCCGAAACAATCGAAAGTTTTTTCGCTCCCAGCGCTTTTTTCAGTTTCACCAAATCTAACCGACGGTTGGCAGGCAGCAGCACAAGTACGAAGCCGTTATCCGATTTGATGAGCAGTGTTTTGCCGATACCTTCCAGCTTTTCCTTCAGCGTCGCTGCCAAGTCATATGCGGTAAACACAATTTTGTGCTCGACAGCTTCAAAAGGCACTTTGTTTGTTTGTAAGTATTGTTGTACGGTTTTTGGTAAGGCCATTGTTTCTCCTTTCGTGTCATCCCGAATCTCGAGCGCAGTCGAGGGGTGAGGGATCCGCGTCCGGTTCGGAATGACGTTATTTACTTTTTTTTAAAGTGAACGGAAGTTTTTGTTGTTTCCCAAGCAGTTTCTTCGTTTCTTTTCTTCCTTTCGGCGTTAATATGACTTCGTCAATAAACCACTTTTTCGGCGTCCGGCGTCCGTAGCCGATAAGCAAGCCTTTATCAATCAATCGTTCCAAACTTTTTGTCACTGCGTCCTGTTGAGTCCTTTTTCGAACTCCTCCTGTTTCCAAACGCTTTTCGGCGAAATCCCGAACGGAGTTCCTGAGCGAAGTCGAAGGGGCGGCGTCGAGGGATCGGTCTTTGCCCGATGGAGAACTGGGTTTCTTGCGATAAAAAGCCATAAACACCGCTCTCGCAACATGGCGTCGCGCGCCATCCAGACATTCGAGAAGGATAAATTGTTGCAATGTGGAAAGACGCATGAGAATAATGACTCATTACAAGTTACAAATTACGAACGAGGCGTAAATATAGAAGAAATTTTTTGTAATTTGTAATTCTCAATTTGTGAGCTTGATGTGTAAATCCTTCAATTGTTGTTCTTCCACTGTCGACGGCGCTCCTAGCGTTAAGTCTTTATTGTCGCCGGTCTTGGGAAATGCGGAAATCTCGCGCAAGTTTTTTTCGCCAAGCAGCATCATGACCAGCCGGTCAATGCCCGGCGCGATGCCGCCATGCGGTGGCGCGCCGTAGCGAAATGCTTCAAGCATGTGGCCAAAATCTTCGCGCGCTTTTTTTGTATCGAATCCGATAAGCTCGAAAATCTTTTCTTGGAGCTCTGGTGTGTAGATCCGTAAACTGCCGCCGCCGACTTCGACGCCGTTCAACACCATGTCATGCTGCCACGAGCGAACGTTCGCTGGTTCAGAATCGAGCAGCGGAATATCTTCCTCTTTCGGCCGCGTAAACATGTGATGTTTTGGCGCAAAGTGTCCGTTTTCTTTCCTTTCCTCAAACAATGGAAAATCAACGACAAAAAGGAATGCGAGTACATTCGGATCTGCCCAGTGAAACCGGTCCGCAAGGCGGGAACGGACTGCGCCAAGCGCTTCGTGGACAATCAGCCACCCGTCCGCAACAAAAAAGATTGCATCGCCTTCTTCCGCGCTAAGTTTTTTCAGAATCTGTTTCTGCAGATCCTCACTGATATATTTTGCAATCGGCGAGTCGAACAAGCCGTCTTTCACTTTTGCCCAGGCAAGCCCTTTCGCGCCATGCTTTTTCGCAAACTCGGTGAGATCATCAAGTTCCTTGCGGGAGAGATCGGCACCTTTCGGCGCGCACACTGCCTTGATGAGTTCTGCGCTTTTCATAACGGTGAACTCGGATTGGTGCACAAGATCCGTGACATCGGAAAGTTTTACTGCATAGCGAATGTCCGGTTTGTCGGAGCCGAAGTTTTCTATCGCTTCCTTGTACGTCAACCGCGGCCAGGGCTTGGCAAACAGTTTTTTGTCCGTGGATTGTTCCACAAAACTGGAAAACAAACCTTCCATAAGTTCCAAGAGTTCCGGCTGTTCGACAAACGCCATTTCGAGGTCTAGCTGATAGAACTGGTCAGGAGAACGGTCTGCCCGCGCGTCTTCATCGCGAAAACACGGCGCAATCTGGAAATATTTGTCAACGCCGCCGACCATGAGTAATTGCTTGTACTGCTGCGGGGATTGCGGCAGCGCGTAAAACATTCCCGGATGGAGGCGTGACGGCACAAGATAGTCGCGTGCACCTTCCGGCGTGCTTTTGCCCAAAATCGGTGTTTCGATCTCTTGAAATCCGCGTTCCATCAAGTACTTCCGGATGTGTGCGACGAACTGGGATCGGAATAGGAGTTTTTTCCTGATCCAGGGCCTGCGAATATCAAGATAGCGGTACTTCAGCCGAGTTTCTTCGCTGACATTCGTTTCTTTGTCAATTTCAAACGGCGGTGTTTTTGCCGCGTTAAGAACGGTCACTGAAGAACCAACCAGTTCAATCTCGCCAGTCGGCAATTTTGTGTTGACCATGTCTTTCGGGCGCTTTGCCGCTGTTCCCGCAATGCTGAGAACGTACTCAGAGCGCACGGTGTCGGCAACCTTCCATGCATCAGCGTTTGCTTTGGGATCAAAACGGACCTGCGTGATGCCGGTTTCGTCACGAAGGTCAAGAAAGATAATGCCGCCATGGTCGCGGCGTGTGTTGACCCAGCCTGCGAGCGTCACATCCCTTCCATCATGCTTAGCCCTCAGCTCACCACAGGTATGTGTTCGGTACATACAAGAGTCTCATCGCAGAACTTCTTTTTCACACCTCCATTATACAACAATTTCGATAAAAAGTGAACCCTGCAGCTTTGGCTTTCGACGAATAAAGTGAGGATCAAAAAAACCCGCCAGAAGCAGGAGTGGATACAGAGACCGGCCAAGAACATTCAATGAGGATGGAATGCTTGGCCGGTCTTAAGAAAGAGCGGGGTGGGTATAGCAGGAGTATGTGGTGCGGAGGTAGTGCGCTTGACGCATGGGGGGACCTCCCTGTTCTACCTTGCGTTGCCGTTTGTGTAGCTTGTGATCGTTACCGCTAGCGGCTGCATGCGCAACTTCAATGCATTAGTGAATCGATCGCGCAACAGCTGTTCTGCCGCATGAAGCACGTCGGTCCCCCACACACCGTGTGGAAGTTTGACACGCACTCCCGGCGTCGCCGACACGTCATATTCGACGGAAACCGCTATCGAAACATCGGTAATTAGTCCGAAACGTAACCAAAATAGATGTTCAAGAACAGTTTGAATAA
>CAYINT010000052.1:0-8308 GCA_964364875.1 uncultured Gammaproteobacteria bacterium
GAAAATTTC
The DNA here is from genome assembly GCA_964364875.1 of uncultured Gammaproteobacteria bacterium. Lineage (GTDB taxonomy): Bacteria > Patescibacteriota > Patescibacteriia > CAZCGY01 > CAZCGY01 > CAYINT01. The sequence continues at coordinate 10 of CAYINT010000052.1, forward strand.
CGCACTTGCTTTCGCTGACTGCGACGCCCATACCGAGAACGCTTGCCCTGGCGCTTTCCGGCGATCTGAAGCTTTCGGTATTGTCGGAACTTCCACATGGCCGAAAACCGATCACGACAAGCGTTGTGGTTCCTGACCGTCGGTTGGAACTGTATAAGACACACGTGGAACGCGAACTCAAACTCAGACGGCAAGTGTTTGTTCTCGCGCCGTTGATTGAAGAATCCGACCGGCTTGGCGTTGCGTCGGCAACAGCGCTTGCGAAGGAATTGGAACAGTTGCTGCCGAAATGGAAGATCGGTTTGCTGCACGGTCGGCTTTCCAGCAAAGAGAAGGATGGAACATTACAGGCATTCGCGAAACACGAAACAGATGTTCTCGTCGCGACGGCTGTCGTCGAAGTCGGGATTGATATTCCCAACGCCAGCGTCATGGTCATCGAAGGCGCAGAACGGTTTGGCCTGTCACAGCTCCATCAACTGCGCGGCCGGGTTGGCCGGGGAGAACACGCGTCGTTTTGTTATCTCCTTCCGACCACGCTGACGCCGCTGGTCAAAAAACGGCTCGAGGCTGTTGCGGAAACGAACAACGGGTTCCAGCTTGCGGAACTGGACTTGAAACTGCGCGGGCCAGGCGACCTTGTCGGTTTGATGCAATCCGGCTTTCTTGATTTTCGCTTTGCTTCTTTGGGAGATCATGTTCTGATGAAACGCACATCTGATCTTGCGCGGGAACTGTTGGACAAAGATGGAACACTTAGCACGTTTCCGGCCTTGCGGCAAAAGCTGGCTGAATCTGGAGTGCAACATCGGGAATAGCGCCTGAACCTGTCGAACGTTGACGAAATATCTGCTGTGCGCTAGAGTTTGTAAATCAGCTCTTTGACTTTTACGAGAGCGCAACGTCTTGCAGTACCGTTTGTGCGGAGGGGCGCGGTTCGCATGTCACTAGGCGCCGTCGTTGGGCGACCAGATGCCACTTCGACCTGGGCCGAACCCCTGGGTCGATACGCGGCTATCGCGAATCACCGCCCCCTCCGCCTATTTCCAACCTGATCGCGTTGGCGACAATGAATCAGGCTGTTGTAACATATACCACGGTAATTCAAGAATCCCCTTTGCACGGATAGGAACCAGTGATCGTGCCACTTAGGGGTTTTTGCCGCCGCAAAAACCTGCTAATCTCGCGTGCCGTACCCTCCACTAGAGGAATGGCACATGGACTCGGGCCTTTCATGGTTCGGATGAAAGGGCACACAATGACGAGTACTGCTGTAGCTCCTCAAGATGCAAGGACAAGCAGTAGATCAGTCAGCACGCGTACCGCACTCGCATCATTCTCGCCCAAGGATGCTGGCGACATTCTGAGGATAGCCGGCGAGAAACTCCAATCGTCACTCGACTGTCACGACGACTGGCTGATGCGGAAACTGGCTGAACGCGGAATACGGCCGACTGACGAGCGACACCAGTGGTGCGTGCAACGCGGGGTGAACATCCGTACGCTCCTCGCCCACTTGTCTGCTCGTGGTCGTAGGCTGCGGTGCGTGGGATGTACAGACGAACTGTCGGTCGAACACCTCGAACGCGAGCTCGCTCAGGAACGGAGGCATGTGCCGGGTCGCAGAACGTGCGCAGGCAACGGCAACTTCCTGCACTGCGTTCCTTGCCTCGCGAAATACCGCGGCATCCTCAGCGCAATTGGCTGATTGAGCCGCCCGTGATAGTCAACAATCCCGGGGTCCTGCAGATTCGGAGGACCTGCATGACCCTGGGACGTCACTCTTCCATACTTGGAAGATCTTTATTACTTGAGAACAGCATTGATCGCTTCCGTTATAGAACGCGCTTGATGTAACGTGATATTTTTCGTTTTGACGTCGCTTGCGGGAATGATTGCCATCACAAATCCAAGTTTTGCCGCTTCGCCAAGCCGTTGCTCAAGACGAGGAACCGGCCGTATTTCGCCGCCTAAGCCCACTTCGCCGATCACAACAAGTTTTTCGGGTAATGGAACGTTAGCAAGGCCGGATGCAACCGCAAGTGCGACAGCCAGGTCAATCGCTGGTTCCTTAACTTTCAATCCGCCGACGAGGTTGATATGGACGTCTTGGTTGCCGAGCTTGAGTCCCGCCCGCTTCGTGAGAACAGCCAGTAATAGTTCCAACCGGCCAAGTTCCATGCCGGAAGCTAGCCGGCGCGGATAGCCGAAGACTGTTTGCGTGACAAGCGCTTGGACTTCCACAAGAAATGGACGCGTGCCTTCGAGGATTGCCGTGACGACAGTTCCTGGAATCGGAGTTCTTTGCTCCAAAAGAAACAGTTCTGAAGGATTGGCGACTGCCTCCAGGCCTTTTTCTGTCATCGCAAATACGCCGACTTCATCCGTGACGCCGAATCGGTGTTTGACGGTCCGCAGCAGGCGAAAGCTCATGTGTTCATCGCCCTCGAGATAGAGAACAGTATCAACGAGATGTTCCAGCATCCGCGGCCCGGCGACAATGCCTTCTTTTGTCACATGTCCGACGAGAACGATGGAGGTTCCCGTCCGTTTTGCTGTTTCCAAAAGCTGCACAGTCGCGGCTTTGATCTGCGTGACACCGCCAGCTTCGCCGGGAACATCCGCCACGGTTGCCGTTTGCACCGAATCAACAATCGTCAGCGTTGGCTTGAGCTTTTCAACGGCGCGGATGATCGTGTCAACATCCGTTTCGGTGAGAACCTGGACATTCTTCGTCGCAAGGCTAAGACGGTCGTACCGAAGCTTGAGCTGTTCTTTTGATTCTTCGCCCGAGACATAGAGAACGGTTCCGTGCTGAGCAACGCCCGCGGCGACTTGGAGAACCAGCGTAGACTTTCCGACTCCCGGCTCTCCACCGAGCAACAATAAACTTCCGTCCACAATCCCGCCCGAAAGCACACGGTCGAATTCAGGAACACCAGTGGGACGGTACGGACGGTCATGGCCTTTGACGTCGGCAAGAGCAATTGTTTCCGGAGCCGGCCCTGCCGCGCGTAAACGCCGTCTTTGGCTTTGTTCTGTATTCGCTGTTTCAACAATCGTGCCCCAGGCCTGGCATTCGGAACAGCGACCTTGCCATGCCGGATACTGCGTATCGCATTGCGTACACGAAAAAAGTTTATTCGTCTTTGCCATGGGCTTCTATTCTACCATCGTAGGGAACCCGCGGGAAGACCTGACAATTTGTGGCATGCGGAACGTCAAGAGAGCAAAAAATCAAGGGATTGTCTCGCACGTCGGCGTCGCTTCGGGCGCTTTGGAGTTTTTCACGCCTTTCACGGCACTCGATGTGCACAATTTTGTAATTTTTATCCTGGCAAGATTTTTCAAACCAAACGCCGCTTGCCGAGCCGGTTTGCCATAACCCATAAAGAGATCAAGATGCCGTTGTTTGATGTCCCCGCCCTCATCCTGCACCGACCATGTTGTCGGCGTATAGACTTTTGATGACGCGTTCTTCGATCCATCTAATGGTTCAAGAACAAATTCCGTCCCTTTGCCAAAACACTGGCCGCCGGCCGCAGTGTATGGCCCTGACGAACTAGAAAGAAGGCCTTTCGGCGCAATGTTGGAACGCGTATGGTCACAATATTTTTTAGCCGCAATGTCCGCTTCTGTCCACTGGCATGCTTTCCATGTTTCTTCCTGGGAATTACTGCATGTCGCCGTCGGTTCAATTTTGTCTTTTGGACAGTCGCAGTTGAGTCCTGCGGCGCACTGAAAACGGTGTGCGTCACCGGCATATTCGGATACCTCGGGCATGTAATATCCCGTGAGGAAAACGGTGAATCCGCTGTTGATTTCTTCGGCGGTTGGGCACGACGCCGAATTGTATTGGTTTTTTGTTCCCGTTGCTTTGGGATCGTTTTTGAGCGCTTCAGAATATTTCGGCGCCGACTGGTAAAATTCGCTATCCTGGAAAATCGGCGATATCGGCGTGATGATGCTTGAGAGATCGCGGATTTTCACGAGTTCCGGATTGATCGTGTTAAGAAGGATATAAGCGGTAAGAATAAGAATGACGGCGATAACCGAGGAATACATCGTTTCTTTCGCGCTCTCAACACGGCTTTCGTTGCCCGCTGCGGTCATCCATCGGAATCCTCCCCACATCAGCATGACCGCGGCAAGAACACCGACAATACCGGAAAAAAATACATAGATTGCGGAAATATACTCGCCGAGCGTTCTCCCGGTCACCGATACCGCGACGCCTTTTTCAAATTCCTTGCCCGGTGTCGGAATGGTTACTTGGGGCTTGAATTGCACCTGGACATCAGTCGACTTGGGCGCGTCGGTTGATGAAAACGGAGCCGCACTGCATTGACCCTGGGCATTCACCGTACCCTGGTAACCTCCCGGAAAAACATCAGCACACATATTCGGCACACTGAGATCGATGAAACCGCAGTTTTCCTTGCCAAGAAATTCGTTGCAACAGCACGTTCTTTGCGCAGCGTACGCCGAAAGTGTCGCGCTCATACCGACAACAGTCAGCAGAACCGTGAGCAAGAAGAAGCGCAATACTGTACGTCGCATGGTCATTATTGAGGGAGTGCTTGATGAATGAATGACTCTAAACAGAAGAAAAAATGAAGCACGGCGTCGCATTATTGTTGTTGCATGCTTTGCAAAGCTTGTTCTAGCTCCGCAAGCGTGGGCACGCGGTTGATTGCAATTGTGTTAAGGAAAAAATACGGCGTTCCGTCAACGCCGGCTTTCTTGCCGGTTTCTGCGCTTTCGTTGACCAGCTTTTGCATGCGATGCGTGTTTATACAGGCTTGAAACTGCGTTGTATCCAGGTTCAATTCTTCGGCGAGTACGGGATAGAGAGAAGCGTTAAGCGTGTCTTGCCGCGCGAATAACGCGTCGTGCATTTGCCAAAATTGTCCTTGTTCCTGGGCGCATCGGGCAGCTTCTGCCGCCGCGCTTGCTTCTTCATGTTCCGTGGTCAGCGGAAAATCCTTCCAGACAAGACGGACTGTTTTGGGATATTTTGCCAGAAACGCATCAACAATTTTTTGCGTATCGTGGCAGAATGGACATTCAAAATCGCCGTATTCAATAAGTGTCACTGGCGCAGCAGAATCGCCAAGCACAGGATCGGTTGCTAGCACCCGCGGTAAGACGGCGTGGTATGAGCGCTGTTGGAGAGCGCCCCGGATTGTTACGAATCCAAGAACCGCGCCTCCCGCAACCAGCAGGAAGATGAGGAATATCGCGATACGGTCATCGTTGCGCGCCATATGCTTTGTTAGCGCAATCGGATGGAATGAACATGGTTGTTGCTTGCATCAGTGAAAAACAGCGTCGCTTCGTCGCTGGAAAGGAAGACGGACTTGATGCTGAAACGATCAAGCGCCGAAGAAACCGGCTGGGCAATCTGCTGTGACGCGCCTGTTTCAAGGTTAATTGTGTACAGCGCGTCTTTCGCGTCAAAAGCAAGCTCTGGATACAGGCCCGATCCCCGTTGCAAAAAGTCAGGAACGGCGCAATACGCATACGTTCCCGCGCGGTTAAACGTGCATTTATCCACAAACGTGCTGATGCCTAAATCCGTGTTTCCTTGTCCGATGGCATCACCCTGCGCATAGGTAAGAAACAGCTCTGGATTCCAGTTGGTTGCGTCCGAATACACAGTATACAACAGTTTTGCGCCGTCCGGCGTCCATTTGCCGCGAAATCCGCGTCCGTCCGTTTGCAATGACTTAAAGTTTTCCTGATTCTGGCCGATAAAGATAATTTCCTGCCGGTTCAACTCACTGCCTTTGTGGAATAATCCGATGACGTCATTCGACGGCGACCAGGCAACTTGCACTTGCCCGGCTTTATCGCCAAGTTTCGCAACTGGTGTTGCTCCGCTTCCGGTATATTCTGTCGTGACAAGGTAATTCTCATCAGCAGTTGCCCCGACGTACGAATAGGCGATGTTGCGCGAGTCTTCCGAAAACGAGAACTGCTGCGCTTGGCTTGGAAGCGTGTATTGCTTTTGGGCGGAAAAATCGTAGACAATTTTCCGGTCGTCAGGAAATTCCAACACCGCCTTTGTGCTGTCCGGCGCCCACGTAATATTCTGCACTTCGGGAAACTTCTGGCTGCTGATAGGCGACGTTTTTCCGGTTAAAGGATCAAGCCGCACGAATGTTCCTTCAAGGCTGTCATAATAGACAACATTGCGGCCGTCGGGCGCAAGGGTGGCTTGGCCTGTTGCCTGGTTAGAAACATCAGGTGCCAGCGTTGCTTCTCCATTTGCCACGACAGACACTTGCGGTAACGAGGTAGGAGTCTCCTTGATATTTGCGTTTCCAACCGGCCGGTTTCCATTGATATTCGGCAATATCCCTCCACCGATCTGATTGGTATTTTGGTTTCCTTGCTGGCCGGGACGGAACAGTGGTTTGAAAAACAGATAATAGACCGCGAGAATGATCGCAGCGACAAGAAGGATGAAGCCGAGAATGAGAAGAAGTCGTTTGATGCGCGTTGTGTCCATAGGAGTTTAAAATGGCTTACTTACATCCTTATAGTCGGGTGGAGCCCAACAAGTGTAGTCGCTTTTCACAGTGCTTCCTCTTTTGTCCTTTTTCACCAAACACCATCCGTCTGCTCCGGCGACAGAACGCTTGTCATCAGGGTTTTTGCAGAAAACAGACCGTTTTTCTACCGCCGTCTCGAGGAGATTTGTGCAATCTCTGCCCCGCACTACCCCTTTGTCGTCTTTGTACCAGCAGACTCCTTCAGCGCCGGGTTCTGTGCAAGAAACGGGTTGCGCTTCGTATCCTTTGTCTATGATATCTTTATCAATAATCGTTTGCGGTAATGCGCTTAAAAGGTAACTCCATACACATTTATCTTTTCCCACTGGATCGACACGTACAAACGACGGCACGTCTTGAAATCTACAGCCTGTTCTTGTAAATTTTTTCTTGAATTTCTGCTCTCGCGCATCCCATTGCTTTGCTTGTTGTATTTTGAGATCAGCGGTGGGACAAAAGTTTCTTTTATTGCCCGTCGCATAATCTACGCAGTAGTCATAGACGACAATGCTTTGCCGTCGTTGGTTGTTGAGTGAAACGCAGATCGAATTTTCGTCGTAGGCTGTATCCCAAGAACAGGTGATTGTGGGATCATCTTTGATTTTAAACTCTCTGCCGCAACAATCTTCATTGTCTGGTTTGCAACCGCTGCTTTTCAAATCAATAAGCGCGGGAGCGTTATTGCTGCAAAGCGCAAACGGTTGTTCTATGGGATTGATGGGATTCACGCCGTAGAGCGTCAGGTTTGTGAGCTGCGGATTAATAGTATACAGAATAACATAGGAACCTAAAACAATCACCAAAGCGATAATAGAAGAGTAGATCGTCTCTTTCGCGCTTTCGACACGACTTGTATTGCCCGCTGCCGCCATCCAGCGAAATCCTCCCCACATCAGCATGACCGCGGCAAGAATACCGATAACGCCGGAAAAATAGCGGTAGATCAGGCCAACGTACTCGCCGTAAGATTCAACACAGGTCAGTGGCTCGCCGAGTTTGTTGACATGGTATTTGTCCGTACAGTTGCCTTTTTTCATAATCGGCAGCGGCACTTGTATGACAATTTCGGATTGCTGCGTTGATGTCGCCGACGCGCCCGGTGTTGTCCCGGTGGCTCCAGAAAGCGGGGCGGGCGTAAACAGTTCCGACAACAACACAACGGCTGCAATAAACGTTCCCACAAACCACAGGCGGCTGTGTCGTTGCAATCGTAGCGGCATCTGCTGCTTTTTATCTTTCCGCATCATGTGAGGAGTTGTATGATCCATTCGTCGGGAAAAAACTTCAGCAACGTTTCATACTTCGAAATCAGCACGAAACCAATGAGGATCGGCATCAGCAAAAGCAGTAGCATAAACATTGCCAGAAAATCCGCGCCGATGGTTGCCCATTTTTCGACTTTTGACAATGGCGGAATTGGAAGAAGAAATTGTCCGTGAAAAAAATTCCCAAATATCAACTGAAGGTTCATTGCCAGCAAAGACCCAAACGCCCCGATGATGGTCAGTATCCCGCCGGCTTCACTCAAACGAAACCCCCATTGAGCCGTGTTCATTGTTTGTTGCAATCGCCGAATCCGCGCCAGCCTTTGTTCTTGCTGAGCGAGGGAACGCATACGCGAAAGTCGCATCATTTGTTCCTGCTCATCATTGTCCGCGGGTTGTTTAGCAGCCTCCTGCTGTTGTGTTTGCTGTCTGTCGGCGTTGGGCGCGCTGCTGGCTGCTTTGGCTGGCTGTTGCTGC
>CAYINT010000053.1:0-8236 GCA_964364875.1 uncultured Gammaproteobacteria bacterium
TGGAAAAAAATTCAACTATCAAATGTGACATTTTGTTTTAACATGGCTATACCTTCTCATTCGTGGCACACGTTGGTTTGTTCTCGGAGGATTTTTCGCATGGTTTTTGTTTTATGTCACTCCGTACGTTGCTGGGCTTTTCTTTGTTCGGACGTCAACCACACCTTTGCCCGTAGTAATTATTTTTGCACTATCGATGACACTTGGGACGCTCATTGGTGAATCAATACGGATGAAAAGAAACAGCAGAAAGAATCTGTAGTTCATCATTTGATGAAAGGTTGATGCAAATTCACGAAAGAATATTCTCACTAAGCATTTTTGAGGAAGCGTCCCACCCAACGCTAGCATATCACCATGATCCATTTATTGAAAAAACTTGCACTCCCCATAGGTCTTATCGTCAGTATCATTCTCTTCGGTATCCTTCCTATGAGCTTTTGGTCGGCTCATTCTGTGGCTGTTGATCCTCTCTGCAAAACACAAGTTCGGTTATTGCTGCCAAAAATATCAAATATTATTCCTGTCATGTTGCATTTTGAACAGGAAAGTACTGGACAGATTATTGGGAACGTATATACACCTTTTGGTATCAAAGTCAGCTTGGTGCGTTTTCCGGATATACAACATTGCGAAGAAGGCACTTCGGTAATTGTTGCATACTACGCACGGGACATTGCAGATTGAAAAGGTTTGGAGTACGCTTGGGGTACGAAATTTTGTGTTATGTCAATTTTTCCGCAACAATACGGGAAAAGAAGAAGAATACCTTTGCTGGCAATTACCGGATTCTTGGTTGTGTTTGGAAGCATCGGCGTTCCCGCGCATGTTGAAGCGGCGATTGAACAAAACGTACAAGTTGTTCAAGTCATTCCGGCAATTCTCGACGGCGAGAACGCGTACCCATCTCGGTTTGCTTCATCACCCGTATCCGCATGGAACGTTTCTCGCTGGCAATCAGTAACGTTTCCGGAATCCTGGGTTAATAAAGGATTCTACGTCGAGCTTTGGGATGGCGGAAACCGACCCATTCCAGGATTTGCCGCGAGAAAGCTGACGCACATCACATTGTCACTGACCGCAGTCGATGCGACGCTCTATCCGGATGTGCGAGCAGTGTTGTTTCAGCCGGCTTCGCTGCCCAAGCCGGAAACAGTTGGGCAGGTAACGTTTTCTTTTACCACGCAGCCGAATATCCGTTTCGGAGTTCTGCTTGGCCTCATGGCATTGCTGTGCTGCCTGCTGCTGCTGAGCATCATGCGGTATCGCATGCGCCTGGGCATGTTCCTTTCGCAAACACACAACGCTTTGCGGGCGCATCAGCACGATACGCGCCTCCGTTCTGTTGCAACGTTATTTGTTCTCGTCATGGTCTGGTCTGCGCTCTTTGGTATTGTCGTAGGGAGTTTTGCCGGCGGGATCCAAATTCTCTTTGTTCTGGTCAAGCTTCCGCTTCTCTTACTCTCTGCCCTGTTTATTTCCGGTATTTCGCTTATCATTCTCCTGCAGTTGTTTGGCGTTCGCGCAACGGCTGCGGAAATTCTCGCTTTTTCTTTGCATGTGCTTGCCGTACTTTCCATTACTTTAGCCTCATTGAGTCCGATCCTTCTTCTCCTGATTATTATGCGGACAACGCACGATGTGTTACTACTGTGGTTGTTAGCATGTTGCGCCATCGGGGGCGGTGTCGCACTGCTGCGATGCTGGCAATTTCTGCGCCGATTCCTGACGCATCCGCTTCCCGCGCTTGCCGTGTGGCTTGTGCTGTATGGCGTCGTGGTGCTACAACTTGGATGGCTGTTGCGTCCCTGGGTCGGTGTCATGGATCCTATCCGTAACTCACTTCCATTTTCACGTCTGTATGCCGGAAACGTATTCCTTGAAGTCGAAAATACGTTTTCTCGGGCGGTGAAGCAGCAATAACATCATTAACGAAAGGACTCCATGCAATATTTTTCTACAACAGCGGGATTGTTGAGGGCGAAACAGACGCTTTTCACTAGCATCCTACAACGCCATGTTCGTTGGCTGGCGGTAAGTGAGCTGGTGATTGTCGGAGTCATCGGCGCAGCGCTGTACGGTGCAGCGGTATCGCTCGATTCCGTGACCTGGCATGTGTTGTGGAAGTTTGCTTGGCAATCCGTGACGCTCTTATGGCTTTCCATCGCAGTATGCGTTCCTTCGCTTGCCGTGTTTACCGCAGTCCGCGGCTCAACCGTATCAGTGCGGGAACTGCTGCTGATGACGCTGGCGAGTGTCGCAACGGTCGGCTTAGTGTTGCTTTCCGTCGCGCCGATTATCGCGTTTTTCCACTGGACTGGCGGATTGCCGCAAAACGTGAATCTCATCGTTTTCATCGGCAGTATTTTTCTTGGTCTTTTGTATCTCGGCCAGGCGCTTATTTTTGCGCACGAAGAGAGAAAGGCATCAACGCCTTCCAGCGCGCCGGCTGTTGATATTCTGATCGTGTGGGGCATTCTGCTCATTATCGTACTGTTTCGCATGATGGAATGGCTGGGATGGATGTGATGCTGCCGAAGTCCGCGATTGTTCTCGGAACGCTTGGTGGGCAAAAGCGTTCCTTTTCTATCAAGAAACAATCAATGACTGAAGCCCAACCAAAACAACGATTCCAAGACGGGAACGTACTGCGCGGATTTTTCGGCGCGTTGTTCCTTTGCGCGCTTCTGCTACTGGTTGAATTCTGGACCGCGCCTGCGTTCAGTTCACTTTTTCTTCTTATGCGCTCTACCGGCTTTCTCGTTCTCCTTGGGCTTGGATTGCTTGGACTGTTTCATCCGCGGTACAAAAGTTACGCGCTTGGCATCATTATTTTTTGCATACTGCTGGTTATTCCTGTTTTCTTTCTTCTGGTCAATCTGATGACGGGAAACCAGGTCATGCGTCCTTTGTAGAGTTGTCCAAAAAGAAAAGGCCCCCAGCGTGGACGTCGAGCGGGAACTGGCGGTCAGGCCAATCCTTTTGGATGTTTCCCGCGACAGTCTCGTTGACTGGAGGCCTTCTGCGACACCGTCACGGCGTGCAGACTCGGCGTATGCTACACGTGTCGGCCGAACATGTCAAGTGGCTGCTTGGCGGCAAACGCATACGGTGTTACAGTTTCAGCATGACCCCGCCGCAACAGCGCACATTGTTCCTGGCGATAGCGATGATCGTTGTTTTGCTCCTTTTGGCGTATCTCTTACCACTGTATATCCCCAGCCTGCTTGGCGAATCACTGGTTGGCGGCATGACGGTTTTGATTGTGTATTGGATTGTTATTTTGGCTCCCGGCGTTGTGGCAAGCGCCGTTTGTGCGGGATGTATGAAGCGTCAATCCCCGATCATCAAGAGCGGATTGTTTGTGCTTGGCGTTCTTGTTTCGGCGTTGCTGACCAGCGGAACGCTTTCGCTGGGAGCATGGAGCGATAGCCAAACGGACCCAAGATTCTTTTGGAATATTGCGCTCCACCCCGTGCTCTATCTCGTGTGGGTTATCGCGACCGGATTTATTGTTCTCCTTGAGTATGTTGGAGGAAAAATCCATGTTGTTGGAAGAAAACAAGGATAGTTCTGCAGTTCCACGTTATCCCCAGACCGACATTCCCGGTGTGGTATACTTATAAATAAATGGAAGGAACAATCACTATGACTATTATGCACGCAACCGCGGATAAAGCGCGGAGTATGGGTTTTTCGTTCGTAACGATGTTTTTCGCATTCCTTTTTGCCTCCCAGCCTGCTTTTGGAGCGCCAATAACAACCTCGACGTTTTTCGGGAAAGTGTACGCTGGTGATGGCGGCGCGGCGACGGCAGCCTATCTGGACACGCCGAGAGGCATGGTGTTTGGGGCGGATGGCAATCTCTACATTGCGGATACAGCCAACAACGCGATCCGAAAGCTCGACAGCGGCAACATCATCACGACGTTTTCGGGAACAGGAGACTATGGCGCGAAAAACGATGCCGTGGGAACAGCTACCTGGGCGGAGCCCGAAGGAATCGCGGTTGACAGCAGCGGGAATTTTTATGTCGCGGACACCGCTGGTAGCCGTATTCGCACGATCATCGGTTCCACCGTCTCGACGCTCCAGATCAGCGGTTTGAAACGGCCGAATGCCGTACTCGTTGACGGCGCCACGTTGTATATCGCAGATACCGGCAATAACCGTGTCGTCAAAACGTCTGTGAGCGGCGGCAGCGTTACCGTTCTCGCCAGTCTGACAACACCGCTGAAAATGGCGCTGCTCAACGGCACACTCTATGTCATCGAGTTTGGCACGGGCAAGATTTGGGCAATCAATACGACGGCAGGAACAACAACTGAATTCGCGAGTGGCTTTACAGAACCGCGCGCGATCGTCGCATACGACGGGAATCTCTATGTCGCGGCCGGCGCGTCCGGGATATACAACGAAATTTGGAAAGTGACGACGGCGGGAACAAAAACACAGCTTGCCAGCCGGCGGGAAACCGAACTGCTCAATCAAACGTCGGACATTGTTGTCCATTCCGTCAACAGTGTGCCGTTACTCTACATGCTGCAAAGCGGCGGATCGGCGCTGTATACTGTCAATCTCAACGGCGATACTCTGACGCTTGTTGCCGGACGGCATCGTTTCGAAGATGAAGAAGGGACGATCACGACCGGGTTGCTTGGCCGTGCAAAAGCGTTAGCGTACAGCGGCACTGCTGCCAAGGCAGCAACAAGCAAAGTGAAAAAAAGTTCCTCCACGACAAAAAAACTCTACGTGTCGTACGGACAGGGCAACAAAATCGCTGTGATTGATCTTGCCGCAAATACGGAGACGCAGCTTGCCGGCCACCTCATGGATAATTATCGCGAGGAAACTGGCGGCAACGCGCGGTTTTCGGATGTTGCGTCCATGGTGTTGTCGCCGGACGGTTCTACGCTGTACATTGCCGACCGCAACAACCATCGTATCCGGAAGCTCAATACTGCGACGGGAACAACGGCCTATCTTACGGGCGCAGGACTGACGAATCTCATTGATCCCACCAATCCGACCGGCGCGATTGACGTCACGCTGAAAAACGGCTATCAAGAAGGCAATCCGTGCCTGGATGAGTTCTCACGCGGAGTTTCGGGATGCGCCTATTTCAACCGGCCGACCGGCCTTGCGCTGACCAAAGACGGCAAGACCCTGTATGTTGCGGACGCGTCAAACGACAGGATTCGAAAAGTAAATACGGCAAACGGCAAGACCGCTCTTGTCGTCGGCACCGGCGTTGCGGGGAAGAAAGACGGGAAGTGGACGAAAGCGCAGTTCAACGGCCCCGCGTCCATCGCGCTTTCGCTTGACGAAAAAACATTGTACGTCGCGGACAAGGGCAACAATCGCATTCGGCAGATTGATCTCAAGATAAGAAAGGTCACAACCCTTGCGGGAACAGGCAAGAATGGTTACCGCGAAGGAAAATTCCTCAAGGCGGTGTTTTCGATACCGGAATATATCATCACGGGGCCGGACGGCAATCTCTATGTTGCGGAAGCGGGAAGCCTGCGCGTGCGCAAACTCGATCTGAAGGCAAAAACAACCTCGCTTGTTTCGGGCACTGGCGCGCGCGGCATACAAAACGGCATCGCGAGAGTCGCCAAATGGAACGGACCGAAAGGCATGGTCTTTATTGACGGCGCGCTGTATGTTGCCGACTTCAACAATGATGTGATCCGCAAAGTCGAGTTTCCTGGCGGCGTGAAGGCGGCGAGTACAAAGAAGTAACAAACGTTCTGCAGCGTGCGCAAACGACAGGCTGGGTTACGCGTCATTCGCGAATGACGGGATGTGCATTACCATCTTGACGCTTTATCTGGAACGTCCTACACTCAAATCAAGAAAGACGGGTCTTCGGACTTCGTCTTTCCTTTGATTTTCAACAATGACTGAACTCATTGATAGGCACGAGTATAACTCTGATCCCGAATACCAAAAAGCGCTGAAAAAGCTTGGCGACGCCATGATCGAGGAGATGAAAAAAGAAGATCCGAAAAAGCGTCCGCTCATTGGCAAACTCGCTGCCGAAATGGAGGAGTACGACCGCATTCAAGCTGAAGGAGAGCACTGGCTTGATGCACTACTGGAACTGCTTGATACGGATCCAGACAACGAACCAGCGATGCCGGATGAGTTGTCGCATGCGGTTGAAACGCAGAATATGCTTCTGGATCGTCTTCTGCGGCGCATCGGGGAAACAAAGAACGACCAAGAACAATTGCAGCGTCTGCGCGAGTATAACGTTGCGTATACGACGACGATTCCGCTCTTTCGTCAGATGTTTGAGTATGCGCGGGACGCAATGGACGAACGGAAGAAGAGCTGAGGGTTGTGCACAACCCGCCCTTGACGCTTTTCTGGAACGTTCTACACTAAATTCAAGAAGAAGACGGGCTTCCCATGGTTGACGTCAACGAACTCCGGTTCCGAGCCGGCCATCATGGATCCCGCTCTTTTCATTTCCTCCTACCCCTGAAACCAGTTCAGGGTTCGGAGGACAAGCCACAGAACCCTGCCGAACGCGTTCCACCGCGTCTAGCCTGGTTCGTCATGTACCACCACGTCGGTCGGAGTCTCTCCGGCTGATCAGAAAGGAGTACTGCCATGCGGAACCTCCGCATGTTCTTCAGTATCCTCGCACTCAGCCTCATCGTCCTTTGGGGCGGAGTGGAGCAGGTTCAGGCAAGCAACGCGCCGGAACTCTCGGCGCAGCTCCAGGCCACTCCCACTGTTTCTGACATGATGGACGTAAGTCCGGTCGTGCCGAGCACGTGGGGGAAGATCAAGGCGATGTACTTCCAGGAGAAGCAAGAAGGGCCACAAGGCTCATACCCGAACTACTGCTTCCAACTCAACGTGCCGTTTCTGGTACAACTTCCGCCGGGCACCGACTGGAACAAGACGAACAACTGTGGGCAAGCCGTCTGTGTCATGCTTGGCGGCTACTACAACAACGGTGCGGTTGCGTCGTGGGTGATCGACTCTGAGAACGACTGGCTCGGTTGCCCGAAGCCCTATGGCTGTGGCACGGGTTCCGGAACGCTCCAGTCTCTTCTCTCGGGGTTTCACGGACTTCGTTCCTCGGTCTACTATGGCCGTTACGCAGATGACGTGATCAACGAGGTCGCCAACGGCAGACCGACCATCGTGGGGTGCATGATCAGCGGTGGACGTCTGGTGAGTAGCGGCGGGCGTGCGCACTGGGCTCTTGCGGTCGGCTGGGATGGAAACGTCATCCTGCATGACCCGGGCACCAACAGCGGACGATACATTCGGTATAGTGTCGCCGCGTTCGAAGCGTCCTGGGCGACCCAGAGCAAGATCTACATCCCCGTGTACCGATAATCGCGCCGGACGCTCCAGGTGGATACACGGCGGCGGCAGACAAGTTTCTTGTCTTCCGCCGCCACTCTCATTTATAGTGACAGCATGAAGAAACGTATTCTCACACTATTCTTCGTTGCAACACTGTTCCTAATCAGTGGCTGTTCGAATTTGTTCGTAAACAATACTTCTCCCAACTCGGATGAGCCAAGAATCATAACACAAACGGTTGGAGACTTTATTGTCCGTCAGCTTCATGGTCAAAACAAAAAAACATTGTCCAGTGCTCGATTCAAGACGCAATTTACCATTCCGTCTACTTGGAACATCGAAGAAGGGCAAACATCGAGCAATGGGCTTGCAACGTATGTCTTGCGTCGAAAGAACACAAATACTGACGAACGGAGCCAGCGCGATACTCCGAACGGCTTTAATACGGGTATCCAGGATTTAGCAGGACTTGATATGTATGGACGAGGTGAAAATGTTCATTTCAATACGCTTCAATTATTCCAGCGTTGGCATGACGCAACGGTTTCAAATCGACAGGTTGTGAAGACGGTGCAAAGGACAATGAGTAACAATCAAATCTACTTTACACAGGAAGCAGATGGCATTGACTCAGTGGGACAATACTATTATCTCGCGACACCTTTATATATTTTCGTGTTTGGATCAGATGACATTCCCGATGCTGATATGACCGCGATTTTTCAGAGCCTGACTATGCATGAGTGAGGTCACTTTCTTTTCGAAGTCAAGAACCAAAAAGGAGTCCCAACCCGGCTCCTTTTCGGCACTATACTCAATCTGTGCATAACCCGATCTTGACGTTCTCCACGATACCGTTACCTTTCTGGCGCCTGAAAAGGCGTTCTTTTGTTTCAGTTGTGCT
>CAYINT010000054.1:0-8086 GCA_964364875.1 uncultured Gammaproteobacteria bacterium
ACAATATTGATTATTATTTGCTATATCAGTTCGCTGCTGTTGCAGTGGATTGTCCGGCGTTGGGGAGAGACGGTTGCGGAACAATATAGCATCTATCTGCGGCTCAAATACTTTCGCGCATTACAAGGACTTTCTGTCCAGAAACTGACTAAGTACCACTCTGGCTACATTTTGTCGCTCATCAACAATGTCGTCCGCAACACGAGCCGTGTCTTTCACAGCCTGCACTGGACGTATGCGACAAGCGTCGGGACAATCGTTCTTTTTTTCGTCTTCACGGCGCGGGAATCGCTGGGCATCGCTGTCTTTAACCTTGCCATTCTCATCGCGTTTACGGCGCTGAGCACATTCCTTTCCCGCCGCATGGTCGGTATCTCGGCAGAGCTCAACAAAAAAGAATCGTCGCTTATCAGCAGCTTTGCCGACTTCATGGCAAATGTCCTGACGATCCGCAAGCTTGCCATTTCCACTTTTGCAGAACGCCGGCTTGCGCAGAAAAATGAGGAAGTCCACAAGCAAATCAAAATACTGCAGGATTTTCACTCGTTTCGGTGGTTTTTGCTTCACACGCTGTATGGCATCGCGTTTCTTTCCACGATTGCCTTCATGCTCTGGCGTGTAACGCAGGGCCAGCTTTCTGCATCCGTCCTTATTTTGTTTATCGCAGCGTATGCGTCCATTCGCGGGACGATCGAACGGATGTCCGAAAACCTCCGGCTGCTTATGGAAATGCGGGCGTACGTCACCACGCTCAATGAAATCGTTCCTTTAGATGCGAAAACAGCACCGCACGGTACTGCTCCGGACTGGAATACCATAGCATTCCACGGCATCATCTTTCGTTATCCGGAAACGCAAAAAACAATTCAGATACCATCATTCCAGCTTCACCGCGGCGAAAAGATTTGCGTTCGCGGAGTTTCCGGCGAAGGCAAGACGACGCTTCTCAGCTTGCTTACCAACTTTTATGAACCCGATGCGGGAAAACGTCTCCTCGACGACAAGCCATACAGCAGTCTCCAAGCGTCGTTCTTCGCTCAGCGCATCGTTTTTGTCAGTCAGGAAGTTGAGCTTTTCAACATGTCGCTCTATGACAACATCACGCTTGGCAAGGATGTTCCCGCCAAACGGCTGGACGCATTGCTTGCGGAATTGAACCTGCTGACGTGGCTGCGCCATCTGAAAAAAGGCTTGCAAACGCTGGTCGGCGAAAAAGGGATCAAACTCTCGGCCGGACAAAAACAGCGAATCAATCTGTTGCGCGGGATCTTGCTTGACCGCGATATCTATCTTCTTGACGAACCGACCTCGCACCTCGATGCTGAAACTGAAAACGCCGTTCTTCGCTTTTTGGAAAAGCACTTGGCGGAAAAAACCGCTCTTATTGTTTCGCATCGGGACACATTGCGTTCCCTCTGCGACCGGGAATACGTGATGGAGGATCACACGTTGCGGGAAGTAAAGTAAGGACAGAGCATGTTCTGCCACGACGGAAAAACCTTTGGTACCAAAACTGTTTCATTGCCACGAAAGCTTTTATCGAGCACGACGAAAAAGTTCTTGTAGTTCGGGAATCTGGATCATATAAGGACGGTTCCAACGCAGGAAAGTTTGATGTTGTCTAGCCAGACGAATGGTTTGATGACGAATTGCGGCGCGAAATATAAGAAGAAACCGGCTTGACTGTGAAAGCCGACAAGCTGTTCTTTGTCAACGCATGGCGTCCAATTGTGCGGGGAGAACAATGGCAGATTGTCGGCATATTTTTTTTACTGCCAGGCCGAATCACATGCTCTCAGCCGGCAACATAATGTCTTTCTCTGGATCAATCCAAAAGACTAGAAAGCGGCCGGCGTCATCGACAATCTTGTATCAGCGTTTGAGGCCTATCTCAGGGAACGCTTCTAACGGTTGTCGCCGTCGCCGTGCAGCGTGCCGCGTTTTTTGCGGGACAGGAGTTTTTTTATGTTCTCGGAAGCAATCGTGTCGAGTGACAAATCCAATTCCGTCGCAATCTGCGCAAGGTACCACAAAACGTCGCCAAGCTCCTTAGCGATAACCGTACGGCGCTCCTCGTCCATCTCGCCGTTGTTGTCGCGAAACACTTTTTTCACTTTCTCGGCAACCTCGCCGGCTTCGCCGACAAGGCCAAGCGTCGGGTAGACAAAGTTCTTGCCTAAGATTTTCGGGTAGAGCGCTGTGGCGCGCGAAGTTTTTTGATACTCGTCGAAGGTCATACGCGTTGCGGTTAGTGATCAAAATTATTCGGGAAATACCTGTCCGACCAGCCACATGATGCCGACCCCAGCAAGAAACAGCAGGATTTGCGCAACGATTCTGCGCCGCCGCCGCTCATGATGGATTTCCGGCATGAGATTAGCAAGCGCGATATACAAAAAACTGCCGGCAGCAATGGCAAGAAGGGGCGCGAGAGCCGATTCAACCCTTTCTACCGCAAATAACGCGAGTCCGGCGCCAATTGGGCTGGGAAGCGCAAGAAGGACATTGGCAAGCAGCACCTTGCGCCGAGCCATGCGGGTATGAAGAAGCACGGCAAAGTCGCTGATGTTATGCGGCACTTCATGAAAGAAGATAGCTGCGGCGGTAAAAAGGCCAAGTCTCCAGTCAACGGCAAAGGTTAATGCAAGCGCCGCGCCGTCAAGGAAGTTATGCAATCCGTCACCAAAGAGGATAAGGGGCCTGATATGCGTGCCGCGCAGCGCTGGCGCGTCTACGTGTTCTTCCGCGTTGACAACGTGCTCGATGACTTCTTCTTCATTGTGCGAATGGTGGCGCCATAACAGAAGTTTCTCCATAACGAAGAAGATAATGATGCCAAGCAGCGCATAGGCGAGAACGCTCGACGGATCCCTTGCTGCTTTCAACGTCTCCGGCAGAAGATCAAGAAATGTAACGCCAAGAAGCGTTCCCGCAGCAAAGCTCAACAAGAAACCAGCGAGGCGGTGCGCAAAATTCTCCTTCCAAATAAGCAGAAAGCCGCCGAGCAAGCCGCCGAGCTGCGTCAGGACTGCGAGCGCGAGAATGATGAGCACCGAAGCTGTATCCATGATAGTTTATTTTTGGCACGAAGAGCAGAGGCCGAAAACATCGCCGCCGTGGCTTCTGATCCGAAATCTATAACGCTGTTCCCACTGCCCGACGATTTTGGCTGGAACGCGGCAGCGCACATCAACGGTGTGCCCGCAGCGTTCGCAGAGAAGATGGTGATGGTGGCGTTCACGAATCAGCTCAAAACGCTCTTCATGACGGCCGTTTTCTGACACTTCTACCATCTTTTCCTGCACAAGCAATTGCAGCGTGCGGTACACAGTGCTTCGATTGACCACAGAGCTTCCCAAAAGCCGAAAAAGCTCCTGAGCAGTCAAAGGACGCGTTGCGCGGCGCAATATGGCAAGAATGATTCGACGTTTTGGCGTTGCTTTGTATCCTGAACCTCGAATTTTAGCTAATGTAAGCATAATCTCATTGCGACTCAGTTGCAATTATAATAGCAAAGATACTCGCATCTGTCAAGGCACATTTTTCCGAAAATGCCCATTGACAATATTTGTCGTTGTGCTAAGATATTGCACTTCCCGAAATCGGGAAGTTTTTGTGATACAGCCTCATGATTATCCATCAAACAATGTTCCAGAAGATTCATACAGGAAAAATAATCCTCCGTCACGCTCATGCGCGGCTGGCTCGCTCGATCCGATTACTTTCGGAGCAGCGACGAAACGGTGTGTCGCGTTGTACGTTCCAATCGCGAAAAGGCATGACCTATCTGGCCTTTCTGCCGTTGTTGATATTTCTTGCCAACGTGCCGCTTATGGCAAAGTCTGATGATCTCAAAGAACTCGCATCGCCGCGGGAAATTGCCGTCATCAGCGGCAAGGTCAAGCCGAAAAACGAAAAGCGTCTTCCGTTGCCGGAAGTTGCGATGTTGTCCGTCAAAAAACAACTTTGGCTGATTGTGACAGCGTATTCCTCAACGCCGGATCAAACCGATGGCGATCCTTTTACCACAGCTTCGGGTGCAAAAGTCCGTCATGGCGTCATTGCTCACAATGGGTTGCCCTTTGGCACAAAGGTTCGTTTTCCCGACGCGTTTGGCGATCAAATTTTCATTGTTCAGGACCGCATGAACGCACGGTATGGTTCCCGCATGGCCGACCTGTGGATGCCGTCGCGGAATGAAGCCAAACAGTGGGGTGTCCGCCGCGTCCGCATGGAAGTCCTCAGCGAAAAACCGTCCTAACGCTTTTGTTCCATTCAGGAACGACAGGAACCGCTTCTGTCGCTCCGATGGGTGGTTTTTGATATCAGTATCTCGACAAAATAAAAAAACTATTCTACAATATTATTTGCAAGACTTTTCCTTACCACACATGGGAGTAAAGTTCTCAGTCAACGAAAGGTTTTTGGTTTGCGGATGGAAGTGTCGAGAACACTCCTTCCATGCGAGGCCAATACATTCGCGTAACGAATGCAGATAAAGATAGGATCGTAGTAATACGAAAACTACTCGACTCGGAACATTCAATTCTCCAGTTACCGCCGAGTTCTGTCAAAGGGAAAAGGCGGTACTTTCTTCGTATTGGTAGTCAGACTATAGACCCTTTGCAGAATAACTTAACAAATTAATGATTATGCCCACTATTCCTGTTACGTATTTTTCGGATTTCGTTCGTGGGTATTTTGATGGTGACGGATGTGTTTCTCTTGAGCGTTCAAAGGGGAGTAAAGGACAGGCCATTATTCGGCGTCTCACGGTTGTCTTTACAAGTGGCAGTAAACAGTTTCTTAAAGTGCTTGCGCGTCAGTTGGCAGAACATACGGGGATACAAAGAGTGCCGGTATGGTTGAGCAACTGTTCTTTTCAGCTTCGTTATTCAACGACTGATAGCACGAAACTTTTTTGCCTTTTTTATAAGCAGGTTCGTCCGGGCTTGTATTTACGGAGAAAGTTCGATATATTTGCTCAGTACTTTCAGCTTCGACCTTCGAGAGTTACTGATGGCATTGCTCGTATTCTCGATGTTTTCCAACATGGCCATGTGGTGAAGTAGTCTAACACGGCGGTCTGTCCCGCTACCGTGTCAAGATAATATCAAATGGAGGCGGGATCCCGTTCCCGCGCTTTGGAAGCTTACGGCCTGGTAGCCAAGCGGTTAAGGCGAGGGTCTGCAAAACCCTTATGCGGGGGTTCGATTCCCCCCCAGGCCTCCACAATCAAACTTTCAGAATTTTTTGATGCCATTTCGTGGGCGGCCGCAACGGCCGCCCATTGAATTTGCCCTGATTCTGCAAGGCCGCTCGGCTCGCCAAAAGCGGGGCTACGCCTCAAGCAAAATTTTCTTTTCCTTTAAGATTAAAAAGTCCGGCGCGCGCAAAAACAAAAAATGTAAAGAAAATTTTGCTTGGGGCGTTCTGCTCTGAAAAAGCAGGCGGAGGCGTACTGATGTTTCGCTCGGGCGGGGCGGGAAGAAAAAGGGGTATGGGGAAAATGAATTCCCGCCCTGCCCTCGCTTCGGCTGGCGACGGAAAAACAGGAGTGCATACCTTGATTATTGTTGCCGCCCTTGGTCCCCACCCACCCAACGCGGGCGGCAATCTTTTGTACTCCCCAACTTGTATTGAATCTTTGTGTGTTTTGGTGTAAAATAGAGAAAATTGAATAATCACCAAAAATTATGGACTTAGAAAATATACTACGCCAAAAGGCCGCGGCTAAAGAGGCCGAACGAGCCAAACAACAAAAAGAACAAGAAACTGCTCTAGCTGAAGCAGAGCGTTTACAAAAACAAGAAGCGGAAGAGTCGCGCCTTGCCAGATTGCGACAGTCAATAATTAATATTGATACAAAAACTGGACAGATGCAGTCGCTTTTGACTGAGCTTAAACAAGCTCACGAGCAAGCAAAAACTTCGGTTGGTGGCGCAAAAAAAGAAGGGCAAAAATTAACTAAAGCGACCGCCGAAGTGAATAAGTTATTTACTAACGAGCAATTTCGCGCGCTTTTGGCGGAAGAAGGGATAGAATCTTTAGATGACTTGCTTCAAGCCGAAGAATATTCTGAACAAGAACAAGTAAAATCTGTAAAAGGATTGAGGCAATCGCGTACGGAAAAACATCAAACGGCACGAGAACAAATCGGCACAAAACGGCAAGCGAAAGTTGAAGCCCATAAAGCCATTACTGCAGAAAGGCCGGATGTCCCACAAAAACTTACCTACAAAGATGTTGTGGCCGCTTTGGAAGAACTCGTTCAAGATTTAGGGGACGAACGTAAAAAGTTATACTATCAAACACCCGAAGGACAAGAAGCCCTAAAAGCGGAAATTTTGGACAGAGTGAAGCAACGACACGAGAGCGAACGCTCTTATTACAGATTAACCTCAAAACAAGAGATAAACAACCGCCAAACAATCGCAAAAGGCGACATTGAAGATGGCAGAAAATATGGCGAGGAAAAAGTTAAAGATGCGATAAAAGATTACTATGGACAAGTTATTGATGGTGAGCTTACTGAAGAAGCGAAGAGAAACGGCCAGCCACAACTACAAGAAGCCGTAAGAACTATCGAGAGTTTGCCGAAACGTTGGCGCGAAATCCGCTCAACTTTGCGAGAGTTGCAATCGGCAAGACGCGAAACTATAGATCGTCTTGCCGGACTTCTAGGGAACGATAGAAATGCTCCTTTATTCCAGCAAGTAAATAATTATGGGCACTGGGGTTATGATAATCCCCAAAAATTGGCAGAAACTTTTGTTGATGCCAATGCCGGGCATAACACAATTACTTTAGGTTTGGGAATGGGGTCGGAAACACCAGAAGTAATTTTGGAGGCGATTATTTCCAATCAGGAAAATCTACTCGAACAAACTCACGGTGGAAATCTCAAAAAATCTTTTTCAAGAACAGATGTTGACGCTAAAAGTTTTCATGCGGAATCATATCGTTACGAAACTGGACTAGATAATCCCGAAAGAGTAGCAATTATTTTGGCCGAACAAGTAGAGTTTTATCGAAAATTTCAAGCAGCACTAACCACGCCCGAAGAAATTCTCGCTAAAATGAAGGGACGCGATGATGATTTACATAAAGAAATCCATGTAAGGTCCCAATACGATTTAGGATTAGGTGACCGTGGACAAATAAAATCGCAGCTAGATTTTGATGGTAAAACGTACGCGACATTGCGTGATACTCCTTTGCCTCAAATTAAAACCCGTCTGGAACAGCAACAAAAAGAACTCGAAAAAACAGCAGCAACACTGAAAGAGCAAATTGGCGATAAGGTCGAAACTGATTGGAACTCTGCGGAACTTTCGGCATTTCAAGATAGCCGAGGAAATTACCGAACCATCCAAGAAGCCGAACGTATAGTAAGGATGAAAAAAATTGCCGAGGGATTATTTCCCCGTTTTGATCTAGCAATTTCTGGACTTCAGGAACAAATGGATCAATGTCTATCTTTTGGCCAAGGTGGCGAACTGAAATTTGATTCTGTTCCCGAAAGAGATTTGCAGCATTTACATAAAGAAATTGGGGAATTACAACAGGAAATTCAAAAAGTTGAAGCAAGTATCCGCTTGATTGATCAAAGAGCGGTCAATGAAGGAGATGGCCTGCTTGGAAGAAAAAGAAAACAAAGAGAACAAGAAAAAGCGACTTTGGACACGCAGAAACAGGCTCTACAAGGACGCTTACAAAATCTACAAGCGGAATATCAGCCAAAAGTCGAGATGGATAAAAAGTTGGATGGTGTGCGGTCATGGCTCTATACCACAAACAGAGAAGGGTTAGAATTAAAGATGTCGCGCGGGTCTGTATCGTTGCGGGAATTAGTTGATAGCGTCAGAGGGCAAATAAACTTCAACCTTACTCCCGAAGAATCTCAAGTTTACGAACAATATCAAGTGTTAAAGAAAAAACATGAACAAACAGTAAAGCAATACGAGAAGTGGAAACGATAAATCTTTATTAGGGAGTTTATAGTTAAAGCCGCGCGGATGGGCAGGGTGGGCCAAGCGGCTTTTCTTTTTCTTTCCTTGAGTTTTTCCGTCGCCAGCCGAAGCGA
>CAYINT010000055.1:0-7676 GCA_964364875.1 uncultured Gammaproteobacteria bacterium
CCTTCTTCGCGCTGCTGGATGAAGTACGCGTTCTCGACCGCGCGCGTCGCGTCCAGCATAATCTTGATGCCGTGTTTCGCGGTGAGTTCCCGCACGGCTTTGATATTGGCCATGGAAATAGGCTGTCCACCGGCCATGTTGACCGTGGCGGCAACGCAGACATACGGAATTTTGTCCGCGCCGACTTCATTGATGAGCTTTTCTAGTTTTACCAGATCCATGTTGCCTTTAAACGGATCTTCGCTTGCCGGATCATGCGCTTCGTCAATAATCACATCCACAAATGTTCCGCCGGCGAGTTCCTGATGCAGACGTGTGGTTGTAAAGTACATGTTGCCGGGAACATAGTCTCCTTTTTTCGTCGTGATCTGTGACAAGATGTGTTCTGCGCCGCGCCCCTGGTGCGTTGGAACGATATATGCATATCCGTAATAATCCTGGATTGCTTTTTCCAGATTGTAAAAGTTTCTGCTGCCCGCATATGCCTCGTCACCCAACATCATACCGGCCCATTGCCAGTCGCTCATGGCATTGGTGCCGCTGTCCGTCAGCAAATCAATGTACACGTCTTCTGAATGGAGAAGAAACGTGTTGTAGCCTGCTTCAGCAAGCGCTTTTTCGCGCTGTTCTCGCGTTGTTATGCGGATCGGTTCGACGACTTTCACTTTCCAGGGCTCTGCCCAAGAACGGTGTTGTGGACACACAGACATACCAAGTCTCCTTTGTAGCCCTCCGTAAGTTATTTTCTATCGAAACGTTGATGCCACGAAAACACGTTGCGCCGCAAAAATGTTGCAAGGGATTTTTACTCTTCTGCCGGTGCGGCCAGTTTTGGCGGCGTGATGCGGTTGTGCGAAAAACGCAGTAAAAGCAAGTCAAGAAGCAGCATGGGGATGCTTATCACTTCCACAAAGTACAACAGTTGATAATTGACATACGCCACAAACCAAAACTGCTGGGGATACGCTAACAGGCGCGGCAGCAACAATGCATGGTTCAAAATTCCCGCAAGCGCCCAACCCATAAGAAACAGCAAGCCAAAATGGCCGATCCGTACTTTGGAATCAAGCTGTTGATGCCATTGCCATGCGGAGAGAAGAATCAAAAGGCGCATCGGTATAAAGAAGAGGAGGTTGGTGACAATAACGAGAACGAAATTACTTTGCGCTTCTGACGACGTAAATAGTGACGCAAGGTACACAAGCAGGGCAATGGCAAGCTCAAGAATAATCAGGGCGTCAAACGTATGGCGATGCCGCGGAGAAGCAATACTGCCATTCCGGCATAGATGAGCACTAAACCAATAAACGAAAGCGGGAAAGCAAATGTGATTAACGTGTTCATATCTGAAACGAACACAAGAGATCCGCTTGATGCAAGAATGGCGGGAAACTGCAGCCAGTGCAAGATCAAAAGACCAAACGACCACGGCAACAAAAACATGCGCGCAGGCCGGCCGATAATCCAATCAACAAAGAAAAGAATCCCCGCCAACAAACCAAGCCCAAAGACAATAATGGAACCGAGCGAGAGAGGATGCGCAAAGATGAGTTGAAAGTCGGGTTGATTCACAATGACAGTATAGCACCGGACTCGTGCATGGTGAAGTGGATAGTCCAGAACAAATTTTGTGTCCGTTGGAACATTTCTTTCCGCCAAAAACAAAAGACTCCCATTGGGGAAAGTGAGTCATGCCCGGGGCCAGACCACTATCTCGACCTTGGCTATTAAGTACGGAGCAACCCGTGACTGTTGCGCATTCCTACAAAGGCACGCCTTGATTTTGTTGAGATCGCTCTTGCTCTCTATAATTTTGCACCGATAGCTGTTCTAGTGCACTAAGTTCCTTCTCAAACTTCACTATTGAAAAGCGATAATATCCAACAATAAATCTCTCTTTTCCCGTTTCCAAAGGTTCAATTCTTATAGTTAGGACTTACGGGTTTGAGCAATAACTGGCCCAAAAACCGAAAATTCACACAAGGATTAATTTATGAGATAATGATAGCATAAAAGGTCGTTTTAAAAACAAAAATACAATTGAATATGCAAAAACAAAAATGTTCTTTAGATCTTTACAGTAATTTCTTGCTGGCTAGCCAGAGCAAATACTCGGCTACGGAATTGGCCAAAGTGGCGCCTGATGATAGTATGCGGCACGATGCAGTGACCAACTGGCTTAATAGTTCTGATTTTAAGCCTTCAGAAATCTGGAACCAGGCCAAACCATTAGTGGATATCAAGTCCGGCTATCTGGTAGCCGACGATTCAGTATTAGACAAACGCTACTCCAGAAACAACGAATTAGTGAAGCTGCAATACTCCGGCAATGAACACGGACTCCTTAAAGGCATTAACTTGGTCAATTTATTGTGGACCGACAGTCAAAAGTTCGTACCGGTGGACTACCGCATTTACCAGAAAGACATTGACGAAAAAGATAAAAATGATCTGTTCCTGGAAATGCTGAAAAGGACTGTAAACAGAGGCTTTTGTCCGCTCTATGTACTTATGGATTCATGGTATGGCAGCGTTAAAAATTTAAAATTCATTCGTAAGCAGAATTGGCACTTCATCTGTAACTTAAAATCCAATCGCAAAGTATCCGTGACTAAAGGAATCTATGTTTCTATCCAGGACTTGAAATTGGCCAACAAACAGGTCATAAAAGTCTGGCTTAAGGAATACGGGAACATCCTGGTCTGTAAGCTGGTCGCTAAAAACGGCGACATTACCTACCTAGCCACGAGCGACTTGTCTTTGACAAACTACGATGATTTTAGCGGTCATTTCTCTAACCGCTGGAAGATTGAAGAATTTCACCGAGGCATTAAACAAACCACGGGCATTGAAAAATGCTACTCCATTAAATCTAAATCCCAGCAAACCCATATCTTCGCCGCTTTTATGACATTCTTCAAATTGGAAAGAACAAGAATCCAAGAAGGCATTAGTTGGTATGAGCAGAAAACATCAGTTACCAGAATTTCCATCGCTAATTACTTAAACTACGCAAACCCGTAAGTCCTAATAGTGTCAAAGAGGCATGGCGGGTAATCCTGAATGTCTAGTATCATTATTAAAAGGTTTCTGTGGAACTTTTTGGCCATACTCGCATTGAGCACATCAATATATGATATTTGTTTTTCATTAATACTGTGCGATTTGTATATCTGGGCGATTGTCAAAGCGTCCCTGCGAACTTCCGGTTCCAAACTTAGAACTGTAATTTTCTTAGTAATCTCGTTGTAGATATCCCTTTGTTCTTTAAAGATTTTTCCTCGAGAAAACTCAAACTGGATTGCTTCATTAGTACATAAAAAACCCTCTCTCTCGAGACGGTCAAACTCTTCCCTAAATATTGTCCTTTGGACAACGTATTTGGCTAATACACATGTATCGACCAAATAGTTCTTTCCTAATCCCCTTGTGGCTTCAGTATTGCCTGCTGGAACTCCCATTTTTTCTGTATATCATCAAACTGCTTTGCCTTCTCAGCAAGCTTATCTAATTCATCTAAATCTACCTTTTTAGGGGTAATCTTTTGGTCTTTTTCCTCCATGTGTGGATAAAAGTATAACAGAATTTCTCTGAAAAGGCCAATTAATAATCCTTCAACTTTCTCATACTCTCGTGCGTTTCGATCTTGGCAAGCGCCTTTGCTTCGATCTGGCGGATGCGTTCCCGTGTGACGCCGAATTCCTGGCCCACTTCTTCGAGGGTGTGCGACACACCGTCTTGCAGACCGAACCGCATTTCGAGAATTTTTTGTTCCCGCGGCGGAAGCTCGTTGACGATGCCCTGCACGTGTGCGCGCAACAGCTGCATTGCTGCGGCCTTGTCCGGCGTCAGTGCTTTTGTGTCTTCAATAAAGTCGCCAAGCGTGGAATCTTCATCGTCTTCGCCAACGGACGTTTCCAGCGACACGGTATCCTGATTGATCTTCATGATATGGAGAATTTTTTCCACGGGCTCGCCCATTTCCGCGGCAATTTCCTCCGGCAACGGCTCGCGGCCGAGATCCTGAATGAGTTGGCGTGAAATTTGCTGGAACTTGCTGATCGTTTCCACCATGTGCACGGGAATCCGGATCGTGCGGGACTGGTCGGCAAGCGCGCGCGTAATTGCCTGGCGAATCCACCACGTCGCGTATGTGGAGAATTTATAGCCCTTGCGGTAATCAAATTTTTCCACGGCGCGGAACAATCCAATGTTGCCTTCCTGGATCAGATCGAGCAGAGAAAGGGAACGGCCGGTAAATTTTTTCGCAATCGACACGACAAGCCGGAGGTTGGCTTCGACCAGCCTGCGCTGTGCTTCGACATCGCCTTTTTCTTTGCGCTTTGCCAGCGAGACTTCTTCTTCTGCGGTCAGCAAAGGAACCTTGCCGATTTCCCGCAAGTACATCTGAATTGAGTCATTGGAAATGTCGGCAAGGTCAAACCGTTGTTTCTCGGCTTTTGCTTTCGTCTTTCCGAGAACGCTGGTGTCCGGAAATTGCGCGTCGAGAATTCCGCCTTTCGTTTCGACAATCTGCACGCCGTTGTGTTCCAGCCGGTCAAGGAGTTTTTCGTACTCGTCAGGATATTCTTCCAGATTCGGAAATGCATACAAAAGTTCGGTCTCAGTCACAAAACCGCGCGACCGGCCCTTGCGGATAATCATGTCAATTGCTTCCTGCGAAACCTTGAACTCTTCTTTCGGAACTTTCGGAACGCGCAGCGTTTTTTTAGCGACATCCAAACGACCCTTGCTGAACTTGCTCACAGCCTTGGGTTTTGTTGCCTTGCCGGCCTTAGGCTTTTTCACAGCCTTTGCCGCAACCTTGCGCTTCTTTGTGGAAATGGTCTTTCTGGCCTTCTTCTTGGGTTTCTTTCCTTTATGAACCATACGATATCCTCTCCAACCCAGCAGAACTACTGAACGTCAGCAAGCTCCTTGGTAAACGCTTGAACCTGTTGGGACAGGCGCGCTACCTCGGCGGTCTTTCCCTGCTGTTCGGCATAGCCCAGCTCGTGTTGCAGCCGGACAAGCTCTGATTGCAGGTGCGCTCGCTTGATGACTGAGAGCCCGTCCAAAAGTTCGGCTTGGCGGAGCCTCTCATCCTGGGGAAGAAGGTCAGACGTACCCAAAAGAAAGAGAACTGATGCGCGTTTGGCAAGCTCTTGGTCTTCCCTTCCAAGAAGCTGTAAAAAGTCCTGCTGGTGAAATTGCTGTGTTCTAGTATAATACGTCAGCATGGCTTTGTAAAGGCCGAGAAGATCGGTCGGCGCGAGATACTCTGGTTCGAGGTGATCAACGAGATAGTCCATTGATACGGGAGAAACACTCGCAAGCGCAAGCAGCCGTTCTGCAATCTGCTGAAGACGGCTCTTTTTTTCCTCTGCGGGAACAGATGCGGGAGGTTGGTTGCCACGAACCAACCCTGAGAACGAGGTGGCGGGACGACCCACGCTGCCGACACGTGGCAGACGGGAACGAAGCGCGTTTTCGGAAACATTGATCAGCCGCGACAGTTTTTGCAGATAGTGCGTCTGTTCGATCGGGTCGGCAAGACGAACAATCAACGGCAGCAGGCGTTTTGCTGCAAGCTTTTTGTCGTCCACTTTCATGAGGTTCAATGTCGCCTGCACCCGGCCAAACGCGTAGTCCATAAACGGCTGGGCATCCGCAACTGCTGTACGCCATGCTTCGGGATTTTTTTGCACAACCTCGTCCGGATCTTTTCCAAACGGGAGCGTCACGACTTTGATGTTCATCTCTGCGGCCCAGGCGCGTTCGATGCCGCGCATACTGGCACTTTCTCCCGCCATGTCCGTGTCGAATGATAGCGCAATGTTTTCGGTATACCGTTTGATGCGCTGTAATTGATCGTTCGTCAGCGCTGTTCCTGATACGGCAACGACATTCGTGACACCGGCCTGATGCGAAGCAAGGACATCCATGTTCCCTTCGACGAGAACACAGAGTTGTGTCTGTTTGATGGCGTTCTTTGCCTGGTACAGTCCATAGACCACGGAACTTTTGTTGTACACCACGGTCTGCGGCGTGTTGAGGTATTTCGGTTCTTGATCGGGATCAAGTGCGCGGGCGCTAAAACCGACGACACGGCCAAGATGATCGTGCACAGGAAAAGTAATACGGTTGCGGAATCGGTCGTATTGCCCCGAGCCGCGTTCTCGCTTGACGGTGAGGCCTGCCTGAAAAATTTCTTCGTCGGAAAATCCTTTTGTTTTCAAAAACGTACTGATCCCCTCCCACGCGTCCGGCGCATACCCCAGCCGGAACGTCTCGACGGTTTCTTGTTTGAGGCCGCGCTGTTGGAGATAGACGCGTGCTGGTTCCGCTTTTTCGTGTTTGAGAAGCAATTGATGGTAGGCTTTGGCCGCGAGGGTATTGATTTCAACAGCGCGCTGCCGTTGCGAGGTCTGTTCCGGCCGGTAAGACTTGAGTTCAACATTTGCCCGCTTGGCAAGAAATTGCAGCGTCTCAGCAAAATCCATGCCTTCTGCTTCCTGGACAAAAGTAAAAATATCGCCGCCCTTGCCGCATCCGAAACAATGCCAGATCCCTTTTTCGCGCGATACCATAAACGACGGTGATTTTTCGTTGTGGAACGGACACCGCGCCTTCCAGTTTGCCCCGCCGGGAGTCAGTTGCACATAGCCCTGGATGAGGTCGATGATATCGATACGTTGCTTAATTTCTTCGATGGGATTCATGGGTTTTCTTGGTACGCACAAGAGTCCTACCAATATTGTAGCAAGGATGTCAACCCCGTACCAATTTTACATGCACGTTTTCTCTGCAAATGAAGAGCCGTTAGGCGACTTCGCTGCAGCGCGTTGCTTGCCGACTGCATTTTTGAAATTGGTGCGGGGTCAACACCCCACCAATGTTACCAAGCCGTGCGCTGCCCAAAAACCTCCTTATGACTTTTGTTTTGCAGAGGAACGTATATACAATTTGCGGGGAGTCGTTCACAAATAACGGGAACGACAAAAACCGTTTGTGCGGAAAAGGTGGGCAGTGAGCGACAAGCCGGGCGGCTCATCGCTCACTGTGGTGTACGGAATCGCGCTAGGCTGCGCGAGCAAACTTGGGGTTCGTGAGTGCGCGGAGAACGAGCGCTGCGAATACTTCGGGGCAGTCAGGATTCAGTGGCAGATAACCTGCCCCAAACGCTGTGACCGCGGCGCGTTCGGCGAAAATCTCGCCAGGACACGTGGCGGGTCCGACGAGCAGGACGTTGTTCAGACGCTTGCCCGCGACGTGCAGACGATCCAGAAACATCTCGCCAAACATGTCGGCACGCTGTGCCAGCACGAGGTTGTAGATGTTCCTGTCCGTCAGTCGCACAGCTTCGAGTGTGGACGTCGCTTCGTCGACGAATCCCAGTCTCGTGAGGGTGTCAACGATGACGGTCCTCTCGTTGTTGCGTTGAAACACAACCAGAATTCGCTGCATTGCGCTGTCCTCCTGTGAGAAGACTCACGAAGAAACAGCGTGGGCTACTCGGTTTCTCCTCCGACGGATTCACCGGCAGTTGTTTCCTACGCTCCCGGAACATCCGAGATTAGAGAAAGACTATATCAAAACAGCTCTTTTGTCAAGAGCCTGATGAGTAACTACCCACCATTTCCCAGTGCATACCGCGGATTCCCCGAGTGAAGAAT
>CAYINT010000056.1:0-7661 GCA_964364875.1 uncultured Gammaproteobacteria bacterium
TCCAGAGTAGCATATTCTGTGATAGTAGGGAAATTATTTTGGCTAGATCACTTAGAGACGCATTTATTTCAAGTTACACCAAAGGCAAAAAGAAAAATCAATTCACCAAAGTCCAGATGAATATTGAAGCAGACAAAGTTTTACTAGACTACTTTAGCAAAAACATTAGCACCATTGATGGCTGGTTCAACATCATTTCGCCAAAGAAGAAAAATCTATCTACTTTGAAGGATGAATTACAAGAGCTAAAGAATAAGAACTGGAAAGAGATTTTAAAAGTATGAGCGCTGGTAGAACAGTAAATACATTAAGTCAGAGCTGGGGGACGCCTCACAAATATGTGAAGGCGGTGAAAGATGTCTTTGGTGGGTATATAGACTTAGACCCATGTACAAATGAATATTCTATCGTTCATGCAAAAGTAGAATATTCCTTGCCCAAACATGACGGACTCAAAGAAAGCTGGGACTTTCCGACAATCTATGTTAATCCTCCTTATGGGATTGACAAAGAAAGAGGTACGACAATTAAAAACTGGTTAGCAAAGTGTGTCCATGCTCATGAGGAATATCATTCAGAAATATTAGCACTTGTGCCCGTTGCAACTAACACGACACACTGGAAAAGATTTGTTTTTACCAAGGCAAGAGCAATTTGTTTTCTTTATGACACGCGACTACGTTTTCTTGAGGACGGAAAAGACATTGGGAAAGGAGCGCCAATGTCCTGTGCAATGATATATTGGGGAGACAATCTCGACAAGTTTTATGAAGTATTCATTCAACATGGGGCAGTCGTGGACATATCAGATTTAATTGGTGAGCAAATCGGTGCTGACAGGCAAACACTTAGACTTTTTGCCGACACCAATAAAATTATCAAAAAAGTGGTTAGTGAAAAGGTCCAAAAATAATATTATCACCAAACACAAATTATCCGACTCCCTCCCTCCAGTCACACCATCAGCGAGATGCGGGATAGAAATATCAAACTGGCTGAAAAGCGAAATTTGACAAAGCAGCACCTTGTTATACACTACGGACAGTAGCAATACGCCAATGCGCACTATCCATCTCAAATCCGTCGTATGGAAAGAGGGAAAATACTATATTTCCCAGTGTCTTGATGTGGACGTATCGAGCTTTGGCAAAACAAAAAAAGAGGCGCTTGCCATGTTACAAGAGGCGCTAGAGTTATACTTTGAGGACATGCCACTGCCGAAAAAAACCGGAGTGCGCAAACCATCGCTCGCCTCCGTTACCCTGCAGCATGCCTAAACCCCACCCGCTCCGGCTTGTCGTGTCGGTCCTTGAACGTAAGGGCTTCTTTTTTGTGTCGCAGACCGGTTCACACGCCAAATACCGCAAGCCGGGCATTCCGACGCTGACGGTCATTGTTCCCATCCATGGAAAAGAAATACCGCACGGCACATTTCGATCCATTGTACGTCAGGCAGGGCTTCACGAGAGTGATTTTCGGAACTGACAATAAGTCACACCATCAGAGAGACGCGGGGGTGGGGGATTGCCAGTAATTCCACAGCAAGAGGATAGTCCATTTGACAAGAAGTATACTAAGTCGTACTATAGTATACAAGTAGAAAGGCAATGTATACTAACTTTATAAAGGAAGAAATAGGCAAGAATATGCAACAATCAGGGGGGTTCTCTGCTTTTGTGCCGGCCCCTTTCCCGCCCAAGTGCATGTTGGTGTTGCCTCAGCACGTCTTGCTGAAGACTGCCAAAGCAGAACGGTTGGTTGGAAAACTCGATGGCATCACGCACACATTGCCCGATGTGAACTTTTTCTTGCAAATGTTTGTGGTGAAAGATGCTACGTCGTCAGCGCAGATTGAAGGGACGCGGGCGACATTGATTGATGCGCTTGAAAAAGAAGCGGGTGTTGCGACAACCGAAACGGACGCGGACGATATTTTGTTTTACATCAAGGCATTGCAGTATGGTACACGCCGGCTAAAAAACTTCCCCTTATCGCTTCGGCTGATTCGCGAGATCCATCAGCAGCTGATGCGCAGGGCACGGTCGACGCACTTCGCCGATCCTGGCGAATTTCGGCGTTCACAAAATTGGATCGGGGGGACAGCGCCCGCCAATGCGGCATATGTTCCGCCGCCCGTCGATGCAATGCACCAGGCGCTTGGTGATTTTGAGAAATTTCTTCATGATGAAACATCGGTATTGCCGATCGTTCATGCAGGGCTTTCCCACGCGCAGTTTGAGACTATCCACCCTTTTCTAGACGGCAATGGCCGTACTGGCCGCCTTTTGATCACCATGCTCTTGTATCACCGTGGATTGCTGGAACGTCCCGTACTCTTTTTGTCGTCGTATTTCAAAAAGCACCAAACGGTGTATTATCAGCGCCTCCACAGCTACCACGACGGTGATGTCACAGCGTGGCTTGACTTTTTTCTCGACGGCGTCATTGCCACCGCCGATGAGTCGATTGCTGTTTCCAAAGCAATCCGAGCTCTCCGTGACGCCGACATGGCGAAAATTCAGGGACTTGCAAAACGCGAATCAGAAAGCGGCGTGCTTGTGTTGTCAAAATTGTTTGCGCGCCCGATTGTGACCACAACCAGTATTATGCAATGGACGGGTTTTACCCGGTCTGGTTCGCAAAAACTGCTTGATCGCTTTACCAAGCTGCGTATTCTTGTCCCGCAACAAACCGAAGGAACGTACGATCGAAAGTATCGATACACACGGTATCTCAATATCTTTTTGCGCCAGTAGTTATTGTGTCGCATCACCAAAAAGATTAGTCACACCATCAGAAAGACGTGGGGGTGGGGGACTGAAAAAAGGTTTCGTCGAGTCGAAATGCTCAATTTGACATATCACGCTTTTATGGTATTCTACGGATATAATCGATACACAGATGCGATCTATCAATCTCAAAAACGTCGTTTGGAAAGAAGGGAAATACTACGTCTCGTGGAATCTGAACACCGGTGTTTCCAGCTTTGGTGATACCAGAAAAGAAGCACTCGAGATGCTGCAAGAGGCATTGGAGTTGTATTTTGAGGATGTTCCTCTTTCCAAGATACACAAGATAGAGCGGCCAGGTTTGGTTCCGCTTGAATTCCAGCATGCCTAGACCAATTCCGTCGCAAAGAGTGTTGAGGGTCCTTAAAGATAAGGGCTTCTTTTTTGTGTCGCAGAAAGGCTCACATGCCAAATTCCGCAAGCAGGGAAATCCTGTTCGTACTGTGGTTATCAAGATGGCGAAGAAGGAAGTACCGCACGGAACCTTCCAATCAATAGTCTTGCAGTCAGGATTGCAGGAGAGTGATTTTCGGGAGAGAAAATAAGTCACACCATTAGAGAGACGCGGAAATAACTCATAATTGTCAATCAAAAATTTATGGGAAGTCCATTTTTACTCCAAGCATGCCTCCGAATAGACGCGAAAGCCTTTCCGCAGCCGCTTGAGATCGGTAAAAAATACCGTTTTACGAAAAACGGACACCGGTTGTATCAAATAAACGTTCCGATGGATCTTCGCGACGAAAAATGGAACGCGTTTGGCAGGTGCGTTATAACCGAATATACTCTAGGAAACGGAAAAACCTCCGGCACGTATGTCATGGTAAAGATTTTTGATGAAGAACAGCGCAAGCAGGTGACCGATGCATATGTTTCTAATGAAGAGGTAAATACTATTCTCGCTAACATACAGTAATTCGTCCGTTCTTTGCACCTTCAATTCACACCATCAGAGAGACGCGGGAGTTGGGGGATTGCCCGAAACCCGTGCATTTGACCCGATTTCTTAATATGGTATACTGCAAATAACTCACTAAGCCATATTAAGCATTTCCCATGGCGTATCTTCCGCTTATTATAAAAACCCGTCTGGAAGAAAAGCTGGCCAGACTCAACAAGCTTTGCCCTCTTCCCAAATCGGCGGTGCAAAAATTGCGCGAGAAGTTTCAGATAGAAATGACGTACAATTCCAACGCAATTGAGGGCAACTCTTTGACCCTCAAAGAGACGTTTTTTGTTATTCACGAAGGCATAACAGTGAAGGGGAAGCCCCTCAAAGACCATTTGGAAGCAAAAAATCACCACGCCGCGCTTGAATATCTGTATGATTTGATAGACAAGGACAAAAAGCACACTCTTTCTGAAGTGCTCATACGAAATTTGCATCACATTATTATACAAGAGACCGACAGGGAGTGGGCAGGGAGGTATAGAAACGCAAACGTCATGATCGGCGGAGCCAAGCACACGCCTCCGGACGCTCTGCAAGTGCCGCAAAAAATGCGGGATTTGATGCGTTGGCTCAATGCACAAAAATGCAGGACGAATATCATTGAGCTGTCCGCTCTGTTGCATCACAAATTAGTGCATATTCATCCATTTTTTGACGGTAACGGCAGAACGGCGCGGCTTGCCATGAACCTGTTACTGATGCAAGTTGGATATCCGCTGGTCATTATCCTAAAAAATGATCGTAAAAAATATTATGATGTGCTGGGCAAAGCAGATACTGGTACATATGAACCGTTGGTACAATTTATCGCCCAATCCATAGAGCGCTCGCTTGATATCTATTTGAAGGCCCTCACTCCCGCAACGACAAAGCAAGAAAAATTTGTTTCGCTCGCTGCAATATCCACATCCACCCGCTTTTCTGCAAAATATCTCAATTTACTTGCTCGACAAGGAAAGCTCGAGGCATACAAAGAAGGCCGAAATTGGCTCACTTCAAAAGAGGCCATTGAACGATACTTGAAGAATAGAACGAGACAGCGAAAAACCTAAACGGTATCTTGGCGGCGTGTGCCTCCCCGTGCACAAGCTGGTTCCTCCACTCACACTATCAGAGAGACGCGGAAGTTAGGAATAATTGTTAATCAGAAATTTATGGGAAGTCCATTTTTACTCCAAGCATGCCTTCGACTGGACACAAAAGATATTCCGCAGTCGCTTGAAATCGGCAAAAAATATAGTTTTTCCAAAAACGGACACCGGTTGTACCAAATCAACATTCCGATGGATCTGCGGGACAAAGACTGGAATGCGTATGGACGGTGTGTCGTCACAGAATATACTCTGGGCAACAACAAAACTATTGGTACCTATGTCATGGTAAAAATATTTGATGAAGAACAGTGCAGGCAGGTTACCGGCGCGTATGTTTCGGATGAAGACGTGAATGTTGTTCTCGCAGAGATGAAATAAATTGTTCATAGCAGCAGGCAGTATTTTGTGATATAATTGAATCAATATTTCCTGATGTGACCGCTTTTCTATGTACAATAAACAACGACTTTCCAACGGACTTCGTATACTCTTTGCACCGCTGAAAGAAACTAACGCGGTGACGGTATTGATGATGACAAAAGTTGGTTCCCGCTACGAGGCGCCGGACATCAACGGCGTGTCGCACTTTTTGGAACACATGATGTTTAAAGGCACGGACAAGCGGCCGACCGCGCTGGACGTGTCAAAAGAGCTCGACGGCGTGGGGGCGGACTTTAACGCGTTTACTGGTAAAGATTACACCGGTTACTACATCAAACTCAGCCGGGAACATCTGACACTTGCGCTGGATATCATCAGCGACATGCTGTTGCACTCCAAGTTTTCGGAAACGGAAATCAACAAGGAGCGCAAAGTGATTACGGAAGAAATCAACATGTACTTCGACAATCCGATTATGCTTGTTGATGACGTGTTTGAGGAGTTGATGTTTGGAAAAAAGCATCCGCTTGGCCAAATGATTTCCGGGCCGAAATCCGTCATTGCTGCATTGCAGCGCAAAACGATTGTCGGATACTTCAAACGGCATTACTTTCCACGCAACATGGTATTGTGCGTATCCGGCAAGTTCAACAAAGCACAAGCGCTTTCTCAGATACAACAAATGTTTGCCGGCGTCAACAAACGGCTGCCGACAACGCAATTTGCGCGTTTCCAACACTACCAGCAAAAACCGCAAGTCCGCTTGCTGAACCGAAAAACGGAACAGGTCCAAATCGCGCTTGGTTTTCCCGGCCTGCCGTATCTACACAAAGACCTTCCCGCACTTGGGCTGTTGACGGTGATCTTAGGCGGCAATATGAGTTCCCGCCTGTTTACGCGCGTGCGGGAACAAGAAGGGCTGGCCTACGCGATTCACGCGTCACGCAGCGCCTATCAGGATACTGGCGCGTTTGTCGTCCAGGCTGGCGTGGACAAGACCCGCGTCTTTCCCGCACTCGAACATATCCTTGCCGAACTGCGCGACGTGAAAGAGCGCGGCGTCCGGGACGAAGAGCTCGCCCAGGCGAAAGAATTTTTGAAAGGCAAACTTGTTCTTGACCTAGAGGATTCTGAAGAGATCGCGAACTTTCTGACAAAACAAGAACTGCTGACGGGAGCAATCGAAACTCCGGCACAACGCCTCCGCAAGCTGGAAAAGGTGCGAAAAGCGGACATCCAGCGCGTCGCGCGGAACATTTTTCACCACCAGAACCTCAATCTTGCTCTTATTGGGCCGCATCGTGAAACTGCTGAATTTTCTGCTTTTTTGGCAAAACATCTAGTGTGAGTTGTCCAGTGCGCGGTGACAAGGTATACTGTGGCCAGCATTACGGCTATTAACTATTCCATGCGTCAGCGCGGGAACAAATGAACCGTCCGAATCCATGAATTGATTTTATGGGTGAAGACACCCTGAAAAGGGGAGGCAGCGAGTTTATGCAGCGCACCGAAGAACGAACCGTCACTATTACCACTTCAACGATTCTGAAAACCATCGGCATTGTTTTGCTCGTGTGGTTTTTGTTTCTCATTCGGGATGTTATCACGATCGTCTTCGTGGCTTTTGTCGTTTCCTCTGCAATCACGCCGCTTGTTGATCGCTTACAGCAATGGCGGATTCCCCGCATCGTCAGTATTGTTAGTATCGCCGTGCTGTTCCTTGGACTTTTAAGCCTGACCGTTGTCCTTATCATACCGCCCGTGATCACAGAACTTCGGCAAGTAGCTGTGTATCTGCCCGAAATCTACTCTTCCACGGTCGGGTTTTTACTTCCCGCGGGAACATCCACGGATAGCTTTTCTATTCTTGACACGGTACAGCGCAACCTTGAGTCATTTAGCCGAGGGTTGGTTCAGCTGACGACTGGTCTGTTTGGCACAATCTCCGTCGTTTTCGGCGGCGTTGCTTCATTTCTCACCGTTCTCGTTGTCGGGTTTTTTATGAGCATGGAAACAGAAGGGCCGCGCAAACTGATCCAATCGCTTGCTCCAGCGCAGTTTCAGCCGTATCTCGTGCAGTTCGTCAAAAAAATCGAGCACAAAATGGGCAGTTGGCTTCGGGGCCAGTTGTTGCTTTCATTAATCATCGGTTCGTTGACGTATGTGGGTTTGACGATCCTCGGCGTGAAATACGCGCTTGTGCTTGCCATTCTCGCTGGATTCATGGAAGTCATACCCTTTATTGGTCCCGTACTTGCCGCGATTCCCGCAATATTCTTTGCCGCGACGGAAACGCCCGTGTTGGCGCTGTTTGTTCTTGGTTTGTATGTCGTGATTCAGCAGCTGGAAAATAACTTGATTGTGCCGAAAGTCATGCAGCAAACGGTCGGATTGCATCCTATAGTCATTCTTATCGCCTTGCTCATCGGCGGCCGGATCGGTGGA
>CAYINT010000057.1:0-7660 GCA_964364875.1 uncultured Gammaproteobacteria bacterium
GAAATTAGGGGGTAGTGAGTCCATTATACCTGTCCTAATTTCCCAGACCATTATACCAGGTGCTCCATGAAAAAGATTTTTTCTTATCGTGAAAGGGTGTATGGTAAGAATACGAACAACGAATCTGGCTGGATATGAACAAACAAATAACCGTCAAAATCATCATTTTCGGCCTCGTGCAGTGGTTCCTGTTGATGGTCTCTACTTTCGTGATCTCGCTCATCTACGGCATCAAAGAGGGCGCCAAGATGACTGCCCCGCCGCCGTTGACACGAAACTACCTACAAGGTAAGATGATATCGCTTTGATATCTTAACAAAAACTCTCATGTCCCTTCTCTATTCCGTGTTCGTTGTCCTATTTCTGGTCCTCATCTTCATCGTGCTACCCGGCTTGCGTATCGTGCAGCAGTACCAAAAGGGCGTGGTCTTCCGTTTTGGAAAAATCGTGGGTGTCCGTGAACCGGGCCTTAACATTATTATTCCGTACATCGACCAGATGCGGCGTGTGGATTTTCGCACCATCACGCTGCCAGTTCCTCCGCAAAAGATCATTACGAAAGACAATGTTTCGGTGGACGTTTCCGCCGTTGCCTACTACCGCATTGTCGACGGCGTGAAAAGCATTGTCGCGATTGAAAACGTTATGAGCGCCATTAACCAAATCGCGCAAACCTCTATTCGCAACATTGTCGGCAAGTTCCAGCTTGATGAAATCCTCAGCGAGCGGGAAGCTATCAATTCCGCCATCACCAAAGTGCTCGATGCGCATACCGAAGCGTGGGGCGTAGTCATATCGGTCGTTGAAATCAAAGACATCGAACTTCCTGAGGGCATGCAGCGCGCAATGGCAAAGCAAGCAGAGGCGGAACGCGAGAAACGCGCCAAAATCATTGCTGCGGAAGGAGAATTTCTTTCCTCCCAAAAACTCGCGGATACAGCAGACATTATGCAGGCGCATCCGATTGCGCTGCAGCTCAGAAACCTGCAAACCATGGCAGAAATCAGCATTGAGAAAAACTCCACGATCATCTTTCCGGCGCAATTCATGAGCACACTAACAGACATCAGGAAG
Organism: uncultured Gammaproteobacteria bacterium; assembly: GCA_964364875.1. Classification (GTDB taxonomy): domain Bacteria; phylum Patescibacteriota; class Patescibacteriia; order CAZCGY01; family CAZCGY01; genus CAYINT01. The sequence goes on from CAYINT010000057.1 coordinate 1,075, forward strand.
TTTCTCGCCGCTGAGACTCCTGAGAAAACGTAGGAAACGCGGGAATGCCACGAAAGGGAAGACAAAAATCATTCCTGCTTCGGATCGACAAGAGCGCACTTACTGCTTTGGAACGCTGGGCAGATGATGAACTCCGCAGTCTCAACGGCCAGATTACATGGCTGCTTCGCGATGCGTTGCAACGGCATCAACGCCCGTCACGTCCCAAAAAACCGGACATTGATTAGAATCCTACTGTGCAAAACCTTCCTTCTGCTGTCCCCAAGATTAGGGGAACAAAAACCTGCCACGTGGTAACGATTGGGGGTTCGTCACCGCCGTTCGCGGGATCCCGCTCACGTTTGATGAAAATCAGAGGCGGGATAATCCCCCTCCCGCCAGAAGCGGTGGCGAGACTTTTTGTGGTACTTTTTGGTCACAAAAAGTACCAAGACTTTTGTATATGGTTATGAAGGAATGTGGTGAAGCCCGCACCACGGCTTCATGGTTCGACATGCTCACCATCCTTCGTGAACCATCCTGACCTCTCGGCCATGAGCTCGAGGCCGAATGGGCAAGGTCGAAGGGCAGCCGTGGCTTCTGGGCATGACGCTTCGCGTTACATACACCGTTCCTCCCTCGCGCCTTGCCCGCCCACCAATCTTGGCAAGCGCATTCGTTCAGGCAAACGTGCAACCGACGACAGGCGGCTTCGCCGCGGCGCGTGGTACGCCAAGGATATTCATGGGATTGGTGGGCTGGTTGACAGACGAGGCTTCCTGTTGGTGCGTGGTGAAAGGAATTCTAACGTGTGGTACACTGAGTTTCTATGAAACAATGGGTGCTTCTTTGCGAAAAAATCATACAAATCAGTCCGCATCGCAGACTGTTGGAACGACAGTACCGACTCCCCAACGGCCATGTTGAGACTTTTCATTTCAACAATTCCGGAAAGATTGTTTGTGCGCTCGTGCTGACAAAAACGAAACAGGTGGTACTTGCGCGACAATTCCGCCCTGGACCTGGGTATGTGTATCTTGAGTTGCCGGGCGGCGGCGTTGAAAAAGGCGAGCCACCAAGAAAAGCGGCTGCGCGAGAAGTTCTTGAGGAAACGGGATACCGAGGCAGTGTACAGTTTATCGTCAGGACGAACGATGACGCATGGTCGGTAAAATGGCGTTATCACTATGTCATCACGGATGCAGTGCGCGTTGCGGGACCAGAACACTCTCTCACAGAACAAACCGAGGTTGTGCTTTTGTCACTTGCAAAGTTTCGCACACATCTGCGTTTCGGAAAGCTCACGGACGTAGAAACCGGCTATCTTGCGCTTGACTATCTTGGGTTACTATGAAAGTTCTCGCGATTGAAACCTCCTGCGATGAAACATCCGCAGCAGTCGTAGAGTTCAACAATGGAATGTATACGATCTATTCTAACATCGTCTACTCGCAAGTTGCCACTCATGCAAAAACTGGCGGTGTCGTGCCGGAAGTCGCGGCGCGGGAACACTGCGTGAAGATTGTCCCTGTTGTGGAACGTGCGCTACAGGAAGCGAAAGCGACAAAAAGAACTATTGATGCCATTACTGTCACGGCCGGCCCGGGTCTTATCACATCGCTTGCAGTCGGTGTGGAGGCAGCGCAAACCTTGGCGTATCTGTGGAGCAAACCGCTTATTCCCGTCAATCATATCGAAGGCCATGTTGCGGCAAATTGGTTGCAGAACATCCCTGTCCTCTTTCCTGCGCTCTGTCTTGTCGTGTCCGGTGGACACACGGAACTCTTGTTGATGAAAAGGGAAGGAAGTTACAGCTGTATCGGCAGAACGCTTGATGACGCAGCCGGCGAAGCGTTCGACAAGGTGGCTAAGCTTATGCGTCTGCCGTATCCCGGCGGGCCTGCCATTTCCAAGCTTGCGGAACATGGGAATGCCCACGCCTATCCGCTTCCGCGCCCCATGTTGAACGCGAAGAACTTTGATTTCAGTTTTGCAGGTATTAAAACGGCTGTCCTGTATATGGTAACCGGCGTTCCTGGAAAACCCACGAAGCGGGAACGGATCAGCAAAGCGGATCTTGCGGCTTCGTTCCAGCAGGCGGTCATTGATGTTCTCGCCGGCAAAACGATTCGTGCCGCAAAACAGTATGGCGCAAAGTCCGTTTTGCTTGGAGGCGGCGTCGCGGCAAATGCGGAACTGCGCAAACAACTCGCCGCGGCAGTAGAACGCGAGTTGCCGCAAGCGCGGTACTTTCAGCCTTCGTTGGCATACTGCACCGACAACGCGGCAATGATCGGCGCGCGAGCTGTTCAGTTGTACCGGAACAAAAAACGCTGGCCGTGGAAAGCGGTCAGCGCCGACCCGAATTGGGAAATATCGGCATAAGTAGAACCAGGGCTATTGCCATTTCGAACATACTTGCGTCTGATGAAGAAAGCGGGTAGAGTTGTTGTAACTCAGTCTCATATTCCTTGGCCGCGATAGAGAGGATTATGGATGTCCGACGGAGGGCAGTACCCAACTGAGATAGTACAGCTCTTTGCAGCAGCGAGTCCAGGAGTGCTTGCAAAGCTCCGGGAACTCGACCACCGCGTCCCACGATGGGGATCACTCTTGGTGCTCCCGAGAACTGGCCCCGATACGCACTTCGTACATCTCGTTGGCGATCGTCCGGACGAGGACGAAGGGGTTGCTGTCAATGAGCGTCGTGCGCGCTTTCTCGCGAATAGAATCCTTCGTCTCGCTCAACACGCAGACCGGCACGAGTTTCCAGAGCTTGACGCAGCCAATGTCGGAAGCGTGCTGACGCCGCAGTACGTTCTGACGTTCCATAGCCCTCGAACTCAGGACACTGTTAGCCACGCCGTTGCGTCCTTGCTCGCACTCGAAGGTGGCATGCTCACGCGGGAGGATATCAACGGGCTCGCCCGCCGTTGCAAGAACCCCACGCTGACGCGTGTGCTGAGTGCGTTCCCTGAGGAATGCGTGGCGTGATCTCGCACCTACATCGCCGCTCTGCGCCTGTTCGACCGGTTCCATTGGTCCGGGCGCAGAGCGGCAAGGAGTTTTTTGTTTTGTGAAAAACAGAAAAACCCACCATGGGGCCTTTCTGTTTCTCCCCCGCCTTTCCGGTCACAAACTCAGAATTTTACTCATCGCTTTGTCGTCAATAAACAGAAATCGATATTCCTCGGGCGTCTTGCACAGACCTACCCTGACAGGATTGTATTGGATATATTCGACGTGATTCCGAAAATCATCATCATCTGTAATAACGTGATCGTAAAATGACTGTTGCCATGCAAACATCTCCATAGCCGAGGTCGCGTGACCTCGGCTATGTTGTAGAGAACGGTTGATTTCGCGGGATGAATTTGTCTTTATCGATCGCATGATCTCTGAAATGTTTTCTTTTGTTGGACGCAAAAGCATATGCAAATGGTCGGGCATAATCACGTATGCATACACGACAAAACGAGACGCTCGTTCATGCCAAATGGAACGTCCCACAATCCGCGCAATCTCCGTGTCGGCAAAAATGGGAATACGATATCGCACATCTGTCGTCACAAAATATATTCCATCCGGAACATACGTTCGATGAATATGCCAGTGCAACATGGAGACAAAATAACGGGTTCTGGACGCACTGCGTCTCCCGTCATGAGCATTATAGACCATCTCCACTGCATGCACAAGCGGAATAATGTGAGTTGCTCTTTCGAGCGAAAGGGATCCTCGTTGGTTGTTGTTGGTTGGTAGTTGGAACAGGGAACGGACTGGATTGTTAACGAGCTTTCTTTATCGAACTTGCAATGATAGCGCACTTGGTCATTTTGGTCAATACTATAGGTCAAGCACGGAACACTCTCTTTTTAGATATAGTGTATCTTGACTTACTTTAGCCAAAGGTGTATACTTACTTTGTCGTCGGATTTTTACGACGTAATCGCGAATTATGGTCACAAAACTCGAAAAAACACTCGAAGAACTCGGACTGCGCGGCCCCAAAGCAACCGTCTACATCGCCGCTTTGCAGCTTGGTGCCGCAAAGGGCCAGGATATTGCCGATACGGCAGACCTCCCCAGGACCACCGTGCACGAGATTTTGGAGTCGCTCCAGCGGATGGGGATGGTCAGCTTTATACTCAAAGGAAGAACACGCCTGTATTCCGCAGAACCTCCGACGAAGCTGGAATCCATCCTCAAGGAAAAAGAGCGAAAGCTCAAAGCGATCATGCCGGAACTGCTGTCGCTGGAAGTTCCCAAAGGGAACCGGCCCCGCGTGCGGTTCTACGAGGGTGTTGCAGGCGTGAAAACCGTGTTTGAAAATACGCTTACTGTGCGTGCCAAAAAACTCCGCGGCATATTGTCCATGGCAGATCTGTATGACGTTCCTGGAAAAGAGTACATGGACGAGTATGTCGTACGGCGCATCAAGGCAGGAATCGAACTCAATGTTATCCGATCAAAAAGCAAAGAGGTGGAAGAAACATGGTTTACAAGCAAAGACGAAAATCGTATCGTGCATTACGCGCCCGACGGCATGATTTTTCCGATGACCATGTATCTCTACGACAATAAAGTCGGCATCATCGGCACGCAAAAGGAAAAATTCGGCATGATGATCGAATCAGAAGACTTTTTTCAAACACAGAAGAATTTGTTTGATGTGCTGTGGGAACAGAGTACGATAGGACAGCCAAAGCAAATGTAAGGTATACTTTCTCAATGGAACTGTTAAAAGCCTACAATCCAAAAGAGTACGAGCGGGATATCTACAAGCGGTGGCTCGATTCCGGCTATTTCAATCCGGACAAACTGCCGAATGTCCCGCCACCGAATTCACACTTTAAAGAAGGCGGGATCCCGCTCCGCGGGACAAAAAAGCGAAAGCCCTTCACGATCAGCATGCCGCCACCCAACGCGACGGGGGAGCTGCATCTTGGCCACGCGGTCATGGTCGCGCTGGAGGATCTCATAATCCGGTTTGAGCGTATGCGTGGTAAACGAACACTCTGGCTGCCAGGGACCGACCACGCGGCAATAGCGACAAACGCGGTCGTGGAAAAACAGCTCAAAAAAGAAGGTTTGAGTAAAAAAGATCTCGGCCGGGAAAAATTTCTCAAGCGCGTCAACGAATATGTTGCCGCAACGCAAGGCCGGATGCGGGAACAAATCGAACACATGGGCGCAAGCTGTGATTGGTCACGTGAACGGTTTACGCTTGATGAAGGCTTGTCAAACGCTGTTCGGACGGCGTTTGTAGAAATGTACAATAATGGTTTAATCTACCGTGGAACAAAGGTGGTAAATTGGTGTCCGCATTGCCAGTCAACGCTCGCGGATGATGAAGTGGAATATAAAGAACAGCCGGCAACGCTGTACACGTTTACGTATGACACGGACTTTCCCATCACGATTGCCACAACAAGGCCCGAAACGAAATTCGGCGACACAGCCGTCGCCGTCCATCCGAGTGATGAACGGTATAAAAAATACATCGGCAAAGAGTTTTCTGTAAACTTTGCTGACGTTGAACGAAAAATCAAAGTTGTTGCCGACCATAGTGTGGACAAAGAGTTTGGCACGGGCGCGCTTGGTGTGACGCCAGCGCATTCTGCGACCGATGAAGCTATCGCGCAGCGAGAACGCCTTCCCTTCATCACCATCATTGATAAAAACGGCAGAATGACCGGCGAAGCTGAGGAGTATGCCGGTTTGAAAGTCAAAGAAGCACGGGAAAGGGTTGTTACCTGGTTACAGGAACGGGGGTTGCTGAAAAATGAAGAAAAGATCACGCATAATCTTTCTGTCTGTTATCGTTGTGGTACAGCCATTGAACCGATGCCACTGGAGCAGTGGTTTGTTGCCGTGGACAAGCCCACAAAAAAGCTGGGTGGAAAATCATTGAAGCAGCGTGCGTTGGAGGTGGTAAAGAAACAAGAAATCGCGTTCATTCCGGAACGGTTTACTAATGTCTACACCCGTTGGATGGAGAACTTGCATGATTGGTGTATTTCACGGCAGATTTGGTACGGCCATCCGATTCCGGTGTGGTATCGCGCAAAGACAAGTAAAACAGCAAAACACTGGGACTTGAAGTTGTTCGGAGAACAAACGTTCCACAATATCCAATCTGGGCAAAAGCGCTTCGAAACTCGGGCCGGTAAAATGCCAGACGAAGAAAAATTCTGGGGTGATCTACTGCCTGGCGATCTTCTTTGTTTCACGCTGGTAGATGAACAAACCGAAAAACCACTCTCTAAAAACTCTATTACAAGGCAAGTAGTTGCAACAAAACACTTCGATACCATTGACGCGATGTTTCAAGAAATCCCAGTTGGACAAATCTATCCTGGCGGGACAATTGAACAGTACAAAGAACGCGTTCTTACATTTCCAAATTATCAAGAGCGCCTGGAACAATACGGCATATGGGCAATAGAACTTGCTGAGCCCGAACAAGAAGTATCTGTTGGTACAGAATCTCCGAAAGGCGACGGCTGGACACAAGATCCTGACACGCTTGATACCTGGTTTTCCTCATCGCTCTGGACGTTCTCGACTTTAGGGTGGCCCGCCTCCGCTAAAAATTCGGCGGGCC
>CAYINT010000058.1:0-7568 GCA_964364875.1 uncultured Gammaproteobacteria bacterium
TACCCGGCGCGTGCAACGATTGGTGTCGCAACGTTGCCCATGCACATGCACGTGGAACTCAAGGTGACGGTGGTCCGGAGGCCGGGCGCGAGTGGGAACTGTGACATCCTCTTGCACAGCGAGGAGCCAATGGGTTAGCTACGAGGGCTACGGATAGCGACTACAAGTTCTTCCGGAGGTGAGGAGTTGTACAATGCGCGGGCTTGGTTCCTTTTCTTGGGACCAGGCCCGCAGACGATCTGCCGGAAATAATATGCATTCTGTTTCCACAGAGACGGTTTTTTGTATTCCAACAGGTGTGCTCTTCGATAACAGCGACTGCGCAGTCGCGGTTATGTACAGTTTGCTTTGATGAACCGAGCTTTACAAGTTCCAGCAAGAAATATCGTAGTTATCCCCACCCTTCGACACCCCTTCGATAAACTCAGGGTGACATTGTGGTGTTGACCCCGTTAGAGAACCATCTCTCAACGGGGTTGACGTTTGGATATGAGTGGGGTAAAATGTATGCAACAGGGAGGAAAGTGGATAAAAGTGGGGATAAGAACAGTTCTCGGTGCATATCCCGCAGACATCCGCTCATCCTCTGGTCTTTCGTACGACACAATTTCCCTGAATAGTGCAATGTTCATCGGAGAATACCACCACAATGTGGATGACAAAGGAAGGCTGGCAATCCCAGTCAAATTCCGCAAATCCTTCGCAAAACCGGGTGTCGTGACGAGGGGACTCGACCGCTGCCTGTTCTTTTACACGCATGATGAATGGAACAAGCTTGCGAAAAAGCTTGCCGACCTGCCGATTGCCAAAGCCAACACCCGCGCCTTTGCCAGACTCATGCTTGCCGGAGCGATGGACGTTGATCTCGACAAGCAAGGACGCATCATTGTTCCCGATTATCTGCGAGACTATGCCGGCCTGAAGAAGAAAGTCGTTCTCGCTGGGCTGTATAACCGGCTTGAACTCTGGGATGAAAACGCATGGCAGGGTTACAAACAGAATACGGAAAAGAGTTCCGGAGACATCGCAGAAGCGCTTGGCGAACTCGGCGTCTAACGGGTTGCACCTTTCGAAACCAACATGAACGCGCCATACCCCGCTGAGCGGGATTCCGATGGACGCTTAGCGTCCTACGTGCATACACCCGTTTTGCTTCAGGAAATTGTCGCGCTGCTTGACCCGCAGCCGGGTTTCCGCATTCTTGACGGAACGGTCGGAACTGGCGGCCACGCAGAAGCGCTCCTATCGCATACTGAAGGTAAGGCAGAGCTTATCGGCTTTGACCGCGACGAAACAGCGCTTGCCATTGCGCGGGAACGGCTTGCAAAGTTTGGTGAGCACGTTCGGCTTTTCAAGGAAAATTTTGCGGATGCCGATCACGTGTTCGAGGAGCAGGGGATCGAACCCAAGGTCACTACCATGCTACTTGATCTTGGCGTGTCGTCACACGAGCTTGAGCAGAGTCAACGCGGTTTTTCCTTCCTTCATGAAAACGAACCGCTGGATATGCGGTTTGATCCACGCGGGAACGGACCGACAGCCTCGGCCATCCTCAACTCGGCTGACCTCGAACACATGGCAGACATCTTCCGCCGTTTCGGTGAAGAACCGCATGCGCGAGCGCTTGCCCACGCAGTCATTCGTCGGCGGAAAGAGCATCTGTTCCTGACCGTCCGCGATCTTGTCTCGCTTGCCATGCAACAGGCGGCACACCACGGAAAACGCGGGCGCCAACACCTGCATCCAGCCACGCGGATATTTCAAGCCTTGCGGATTGCCGTCAACGACGAGCTCGGATCGCTGGAACGAGCGCTGCCAAAACTTCTCGCACTGCTGACCAGCGGAGGACGCATCGCGGTTATCAGTTTTCACTCACTGGAAGACCGGATCGTCAAAAATTACTTCCGGCAAGAAGCAACCGACTGTCTCTGTCCGCCGTCGTTCCCGATTTGCCGATGCAGTCACAAAGCGCAACTCACGATTCTCACCAAACACGTCATCGTGCCAACTACACAAGAACAAACGTCGAATCCGCGCAGCCGGAGCGCAAAACTCCGCGTTGCCGAAAAACTGTAAGGGCAGAATATATTCTGTCCCGACAATACTCCTCTATGACACACCGAAAATTCCAGACACGCGGAGCAAAGTATTACCGGTCCGATGCGCACCGCGATAGAAATAAACGCTCCCGCCGTACACGGCAAGGGCTTTCGAGTTTTCTGCCGCTTCTTGTTCTCGCCAGCATGTTTGGCGCGGGACTGTTGTATGTCGCGCAAATGAACGCAACGGCAACCGGCAATCTGACCATTCGGCAAATGGAACAAAAAATTGGCGACTTGCAGGCGCACAACCAGGAATTGGAACTCAAAGCTGATACCGTGCGGTCGTTAAAAAACATTGAACAGGCAAGCACAGCGTTGAATCTTGTTGCTCCGGCGCAGATCACGTACGTCAACGAACAGGATTCCGCAGTTGCGCTAGCTCATGAGTAGGAGCTATGCACTACCGGAAGGCAGCATCGAAGCAGACCAGGCGGTTTGATCGTTTATCGTTTCTTGGCGTCGTTCTGTTTCTCTTTGCGGCCGGGCTCGTGGCGCGGCTGTTTGTGCTTCAGGTGCTGCGGCATGGCTTTTATGCCGCTCTTGCTGAGGAACGCGCAACGCTTGCGCAACGCCTGACTCCGACGCGGGGACAGGTTTATTTTCGCGATGGGGCAAACCCAAGCGACCTCCTGCCCCTTGCCGTCAATAGGACAATGCGACTCGTCTATGCTAACCCGAAGCAGATCAAAGATCCCGAAACAGTTCTGCAACGGCTGGAAAAAATTGTTCCTTTCGATCATGACGCGACACTTGCGAAACTCCAGCGCAGCAACGATCAATACGAACCGCTGCTCCACAACGTTCCAAAGGAAATTGCGGACAAGATCGATCTTCTCAATTTGACCGGCATCGCAACGACGCCAGAAACCAGTCGTTTTTATCCATTTGCCGATATTGCCAGCCAGGTTACCGGCTTTGTCGGGTATCAGGGCGCCGCGCGGCAGGGCCAGTACGGCATTGAGGGGTATTGGGACGGCCAGCTGAGCGGCGCAGCAGGAAGACTCGGCGGCAAAGACGGCAACGACGCAAGTTCAGCTACGCTCACCGAGGCTCGCAACGGCGACAGCCTTATTCTGACCATCGACCGGACGGTCCAGCACGCCGTGTGTTACAAATTGAGCGAAGCGGTGCAAAAACACGGTGCGGACGGGGGTTCCGTCATTGTCATGAAACCGGACACCGGCGCCATCATCGCGCTTTGTAATGCGCCCAGTTTTGACGCGAACCATTACGCCGACACAGAAAATATTTCAGTCTATTCGAATTCCGCGATCACGGACCAATTCGAACCGGGTTCCGTGATGAAAACCATGACGCTTTCTGCGGCGCTTGACCAAGGACTCATCACGCCGGATTCGACATACACGGATGAGGGCAGCGTCAAGATCGGCAAGTACACGATCAGGAATTCCGAGAACAAAACCTACGGCGTGCAGACGATGTCCGGCGTTCTTGAGCAATCGATCAATACAGGGGCGATTTTTGTCGCGCAAAAACTCGGCATCGAAAAATTCCGTGACTATGTCGGGCGGTTCGGCTTTGGCGAGCAAACCGGCATCGAGTTGCAGGGCGAGGGCGCTGGCAACATTTCCGCACTCGAGAAGAAAGGAGATATTTACCTCGCGACTGCATCGTTTGGCCAGGGTATTGCTGCAACGCCGCTCCAGCTGTTGATGGCGTATGCAGCCATTGCGAATGACGGAAAACTCATGAAGCCGTACATTGTCGAAGAACGGCTCGGGCCAAACGGGTACCGCGAAAAAACCGAACCAACAATAGTCCGGCAAGTCATTTCGCCTGCCGCGGCGCGCATGATGCAATCCATGCTTGTGAATGTCGTGCGCAAGGGCCACGGTAAACGGGCTGCCGTGCCGGGATTTTATGTCGCCGGCAAGACAGGAACCGCGCAGGTGCCGCTGAAGGACCGCGCAGGATACGATCCCAACCGGCATATTGGAACCTTCGTCGGCATGGCCCCAATCACGAAACCGGAATTCGTCATGGTGGTCAAAATCATCGATCCAAAAGACGTCCAGTTTGCCGAAAGTTCCGCGGCGCCGTTGTTTGGCGATGTTGCGTCGTTCCTGCTAAAATATTATCGTATCACGCCGGACGATCAAGAAGCGACGAAGTAATATGTTGCAAAAACTCCTCCATAGGTCCTTGGCAACCCTTTCCAAAGCGATATTGCGTTCCTATCACCCGACGGTGATCGGCATTACCGGCAGTGTTGGCAAAACCTCTACGAAGGAAGCAATTGCGCTCGTTCTCGCTGAAGACCACCGAGTCCGGGCAAGCAGTAAAAACTATAATAACGAAATTGGCGTGCCGCTGACGATTCTCGGTACGCGGTCGCCCGGCCGTTCCATCTTTGGCTGGGTCGGAACGTTCCTCCGCGGATTGTTGTTGCTGTTGTTCCGTTCTCGCGCATACCCGGAAATACTTGTTCTCGAAATGGCCGCTGACCACAAAGGCGACATTGCGTATCTCACGGAACTTGCGCCGTGCCACATCGGCGTGCTGACGGGCATCAGCCATGCGCACACGGAGTTTCTTGGGACTGTTGACGATGTTGCGCAGGAAAAAAGCGCAATCATCACGCACCTCGGTGTTTCAGATATCGCCATTCTCAACGCGGATGATCAACGCGTTCTCGCATTGCGGGAACAAACACAAGCTCGCGTTATCACCTTCGGTTTCAGCGAAAACGCGGATGTTTACGCACACACGCTCTCCCTGACGAAACCCGATGGCGATACCTTCTTTGCCCTGCAAGGGACGATTGCGTACGGGAACAACACTGCGCAGTTTCGCGTTTCTTGCTTGGTTGGTCAGCATCAACTGCTTGCGCCTCTGGCCGCCGTTGCCGTTGCCATCGCAACAGATGTTCCCTTTGTCGCAGCAGTGAAGCGGATCCAAGGCTACAAAGTGCCAGACGGCCGGATGCGGCAGCTTGCGGGCATCAAACACACGCTGCTTCTTGATGATACGTACAACTCCTCGCCGGCTGCTGCGGACGCGGCGCTCGCCACGCTGGCACAAGTACCGGCAAGCGGCAGGAAGATCGCCGTTCTCGCAGATATGGCGGAACTTGGTTCTTACAGTGACGAAGACCACCGTTCCATCGGGGAAATAGTGCAGGAACTCGGCATCGATATTCTCATCACCGTCGGACCGCAATCGAAAAAGACAGCACAGACAGCAGTAGAACACGGCATGGCAAAAGACCACGTGTTCTCGTTTGATGATGCAATGACAGCAGCAAAGTTCCTCCAAGAACGCATAGAACAGGGCGATGTGGTGCTGCTGAAAGGTTCACAAGTCTTTCGGATGGAAAAGGCCGTGAAAGAAGTCATGGCCGATCCGGAACGGGCGGGGGAGCTGCTTGTTCGGCAAGACCCGACGTGGCTTGTTCGTTCCTAGGGAAGGAGGGACGGGAAGAGTGGGTGACCTTTATGGCAACACCATGCTGGTCGTCCACACGACAATTGTTCCGGGCGCGGTATTGTTACATAACGCTGCCGGATGGCACAGTCAAAACGGTACTCGTCCCAGGCAAACTCACACAGCTTACGGACTTTGCCCTTGTCGGGGCAGAGCCGGAGCAAACGCCTTTGGCGGAGTGGGGAGCGAGCTGTCAGCTCTCTGCCGGATAATCTGGCCGAGGGTGAACACTTTGTCTTCCCGCATACTTGCGGACATTCATAAGCACAAAACATCGCGCCTTCTCACAAAAGCGTGAGAATGGTAAGCTTGTACTATGAGACGAATCGAACCACGAACACTCAAAGGGTTCCGAGATTTTTTGCCTGACGACGCACAGGTCCGTCTTGCTGCAATCGGAAAAATCCGCTCCGTGTTTACTCTGTTTGGATTTTTACCGCTGGAAACACCCACACTGGAATACGCAGATGTTCTGACTGGCAAGTATGGTGATGAAGGCGAAAAGCTTATGTACCGCTTCAAAGACCAGGGCGATCGGGATGTGGCCATGCGCTACGACCTGACCGTTCCTTTGGCCCGCGTTGTGGCGCAGTATGCAGAACTTCCCAAACCGTTCCGGCGCTACCAGATTGCTCCGGTCTGGCGCGCGGAGAACACGCAAAAAGGCCGGTATCGGGAACTTGTCCAATGTGACGTTGATATCATTGGAACAAAAAGCCGACTTGCCGATGTTGAAGTCATGCAGGCGATCAGCATGGTATTAGAAAAGCTCGGTATTGTTTCCTATACCATTCTCTATAGCAACCGAAAGATTTGGGACGGCCTTTTAGCAACGATCGGACTTGATACGGATGAAAAAATTCGTTTTCTCCGCATACTGGACAAATGGAATAAAATCGGCGAGAACGGCGTTCGCGCCGAAGCAGAAGCAGAACTTGGAAAAGAAAAAACGGACAAGCTGATGAAACACTTGCCGCAATCCGAAGATTCCGCAGCGTGGTTGACGAGAGTTCGAAAACAGACTGAGAGTTTTGCTGTCGGTACCAGCGGCGTCAATGAGTTACAAGAAGTCGAACAATTCATTCGCGGCTTGCCAAACGCAAAAAAGTTTTCTCTTGATCCATATTTAACGCGCGGGCTTGATTATTACACTGGCACAGTCTTTGAAATTGTTCTGCCCGAAAAAAAAGATTTCGGTTCCGTTGCCGGCGGCGGACGGTATGACGGTTTGATCGGACGGTTTACCGGTAAAGACATGCCTGCTGTTGGCATGTCGGTTGGCCTTGACCGGCTGCTTGTCGCGATGAGCGAGCTTGGGCTGGAGCAGGGGAGTCAGTCGTCAGCAAAAGTATTTGTTGCGTTGCTCGATGAATCTTTGCGTTCCGAAACGTTCCAACTCGTCAACGGACTTCGTCAAGCTGGCATTGCAACAGAAATGTCGTACGAAGCAGCAAAGCTCGACAAACAACTCACCTATGCGGACAAACTCGGTTTCCGGTTTGCAATGCTCTATGGAAAAAAAGAGCAAGGGGCGGGAACGGTGGTGTTGAAGGATTTGGAAAAGCGGGAACAAAGGGAAGTGGAGCGCTCGAACATTATGAACGAGCTGAAGAAAGCGCTTTCATAAAAACAATGCTATTCGTGGGTTTTTAACCTTTTAGGAAACAGGCGTAGCTCCTAACGCTCTGTTTACTGCATCATAATCCACAAAGAGAAATGGGTAATCTTCAGGCTGTTCAACAAGTCCAGCTTTGACCCCGTTAGAGAACCAATAGCACAGAGTCGAAGAAGAGTTTGTTTTTGCGTTGACATGTTATTCATGCACAGGACAATCCCCTGATTTTCTCTAACGGGGTTGACCGGGTTGTACCGGATGTATTCAACGTGGTTGCGGAAATCACGTTCGTTGATGATGATGTGGTCATAGAAAGACTGTTGCCATTGAAAATTTCCTTCCATAGCCGAGGTATCGATACCTCGGCTATACAAATATTTGTGGATGTCCCGCGAACTGTTGATTTT
>CAYINT010000059.1:0-7318 GCA_964364875.1 uncultured Gammaproteobacteria bacterium
CATGATGGTCGCCGGATTTGCCGCGGAAAAAGAAGTATTCGGCGACACCACGACCGGCCCGTCGAACGATCTGAAAGAAGCAACTAACCTTGCTCGGAAGCTTATCACGCAATATGGAATGAGCGATAAACTCGGACCACGCACGTTTGGAGAACATGAAGAGATGATCTTTCTTGGCCGAGAAATAACGGAGCAGCGCAATTACAGCGAAGATGTCGCCCGGGTCATTGATCAGGAGGTTGATCGACTGACTCAGACTGCGCTGAAAACCGCGCGGTCAATCATCATTAAGTACCGCGTGAAATTGGATAAGGTTGTTGAAGTCCTCATGAAACAGGAGACGCTGGAACAAGATGAATTTATCGCTTTGATCGGCGAAAAACCGCCAGTCAAACCCATTGGGCCGAAAACGCCAGCTCCGCCGACCAAGGCGCGTCCGCTTGAAGCGGCTCCCGAAACCGCAATCAAGGGTCTGCCGAAAAACCCGGCCCCACGGCCCTCAACGGCTCCCCTTTCATAACCTAAACCAACACTACCATGACGTTATACCGCGATCTGATCGCGAAAGCGCTCACTACAAGCTGGAGACATAAATTTCTCTGGATCCTGGCGTTCTTTGTTGCGCTTGGCGGGCTGGGCGGCGAGTATGGCGTTCTCTTCCGCAGTTCTGACTTCGTGAATAACCAGGCTACGACGCTTAATTTTTTGCGGGCTGACTATGTTGATGGATCTCTTTTCGTCGCGCTGCAAAACATTCCCGAACGGCTTCAGGCAAATCCCGAGATTTGGCCCGCGCTGCTTGTCGGACTGCTTGTCTTTCTCGGCATCCTCTGGGTTATCCTTGTCGCGCAAGGCGGGTTACTCTGGTCGATTGACAAGCTTCAACGAGGTTCAACGCCGCAAAAATTTTCCCTTGGACAGGCTAAGACCATCGGCATCAAGGCGTTTCCGGGTATCTTTATGGTGAGCGTGCTTCTCAAAATTCTCATGTACCTCCTCTTGATCCTTGCGACCGTACCACTGGGCATTGCCTTCATCCGCACCGGCGACTACAGCTACTTCACATGGTACACGATCAGCGCCTTTGTCGTCATGGTGCCGATCAGTATCATTGTTTCCTTCCTCGTAAAGTATGCGGCCATCGCGATCGTACTGCGCGGAAAAAAGTGGAATGAAGCATTGCGTTACGGCTGGCGATTATTTATCAGCAACTGGCTTGTGAGCATGGAAGTCGCTTTCCTTCTGTTTGCGATTAACCTTGTCACTACGCTTGTCCTGATTTACGCCCTAAATCTTCTTGGACTGTCCAGTAACCCGGCAGGCGCATTAATTTTCGCGACGGTGCTGACGCTTTGGGGCACATACATTGCCACGTTTCAGTACACAACCTGGGTATTGTTATATCAACACCTTGAAGAGGGAACGGTAAAAAGCAAAGTTTCCCGGATGGTCGAGTTATGGCACGCGCCAGTACCGCCCGCACCGTCCGGAGCGCAAAAGCCTATTGTTAAGTAGTTGCGAAGAAGACTGTCTAATCGACGATTTGATAACAACTTCTATAAGTTAACAATATAGCTAATTAAGTACGGAAAGGCTACATATATGGAAGAGCGAGAACAGCAAGTCGATCCAAAAGAAAAGTGGTATTCCGGGTCCAGCACGGAATATCCTGGCAGCGAGCCTGTTAGAGGCATTCAAAACGGCGCGCCGGTACGGATAGCCGGAGAATTGAAAACCCGAGGAGTCATTCCGGATGTTCCATACACGGTAAAGGGAAATTCGACTCACGACGGGGTATTCAACTACACTATTGTGGATGAAGAGGGTCATGAAGTAAGTGTTTTAGACGATGGCATTGAAATAGATCCTGAACGAGCATAAAGTAACTCGCAGTACATGTGGAGTGTGACGGGAGGGAAAATGGAATTTTCACGCTTGTCTTGTCTTTTTACTGTCTCCGCGCTAGGCTGGTGAATACTCCACGGGCGCCTAGCACAACGGTTAGTGCAGCCGTCTTATACACGGCAGGTTCTAGGTTCGAATCCTAGGGCGCCCACCATGCCGGGCTCCAGGTTTCCGGCTTCGTGCCAAACGGATGTGAAGAATATACTATGACGCTCAAAACCCTTCATCAAATCATTACCTTCAAAAACGCGACGCCGGAAGAAGTGTACGACGCGCTGATGGACAGCCGAAAACACACGATCTTTTCCGGCGCAAAAGCCGAGATTGATCCGACCGTCGGAGGAACGTTTTCGGCATACGACGGGTACATCACCGGCACGAATGTGGACCTTGTTCCCGGTAAAAAAATCGTCCAACATTGGCACGCTTCGGATTGGCCGGAAAAATATTTGTCCACGGTTACGTACCTACTCTCCCCGTTGAAGAATGGAACAAAGGTTACGTTTACGCACGAAAACATTCCGGCTGACGATTTTGCCAATATCAAGCAAGGTTGGATTGATTTTTACTGGGAACCAATGGAAGAGTTCCTGACCAACCCGCACAAAAAAACAGGGTAACTGTCGTATTCGGGAACATCTCTTGCTGGGTTTCCGGGCTCTTGCCAAGAAGTTTTCTTCTCACTATACTATGCTGGCTAATCGAGCGCGCTAATGCGCAAATAGTACGGGCGGTTAGCTTAGTTGGTTAGACCCGCCCGCCTTGCTTCGCAGTTTTCCTTGAATAACAGTCGCATAATGCGTATTGCGTTGGGTTCGTAGCTCAGTTGGTTAGAGCGTTTGCATGACACGCAAAAGGTCGGAGGTTCGAGTCCTCCCGGACCCACCAAAGTACGCAACGGATTCCCATACAGCAAGGCGAAGTGGGCGGGGCGTTTGCATGCCTGCCCGCCAAAGTCCGAAGGATGTCGGCGGGACAAGCAAAAGGCATGTCCCGAGCGCAGGAGAGGGATCAGAGGTTCGAATCCTCTACCACACACCAGGAAATATCAAGACAATACGAAGTGTTGATGTTTTTTTTACTTACTTAAATCCAGTGCAACAAATGGGTAAAGCGAGTAAGGCCCAACATCACGTCTTGACGTCGCTGGACGTTTGCTTTAGAGTCTTTGCTGCACCCCCCAGTCCGAAACGCGGACATGGATGGGGTACGGTCGGCCGCAGACGATGGAGGAGTGCATGGCCACGATCGGCAGATCCTGTCGGGGTTTCGCAAGCATGAGCCCGGCCAAGCAGCGAGAGCTCGCGAGCAAGGCCGGCAAGGCGGCTTACGACAAGGGTGTCGCCCACGAGTGGACTTTGGAGGAGGCGCGTCGGATCGGGCGCAAGGGCGGCTTTGCAAGCGGTCGGCGGCGCAAGAGCAACTGATTTATGTGGCAGGGCGCGGAATGCAACAGCGCCGTGCCCGCCACGACCCCACACTATGAAGACGCGGCGCTTTTTCAATTTGGATAAAGCCGGTACAATACATCCATGACATTGAACTTGACGAAACAGCTCAGTAAAGTGCAGTATGGCGCGCTCCGATCAATGCTTCGGCATCTTCCCAAAACGGTTGATATTTTTCTCGTTGGCGGCACGATCCGCGACCTGCTGCTGCAACGCACGACAAAAGACCTTGATGTGGTTGTTACGGGCATGCCATTGAAGCGTTTGGAACGTCTGTTGCAACCGCTTGGAACTGTGAAAAAAGTCGGCGCGCGCTTTGGCGTGCTTCTTCTTCGGCCAAAG
Source organism: uncultured Gammaproteobacteria bacterium (assembly GCA_964364875.1). Classification (GTDB taxonomy): domain Bacteria; phylum Patescibacteriota; class Patescibacteriia; order CAZCGY01; family CAZCGY01; genus CAYINT01. The sequence goes on from CAYINT010000059.1 coordinate 3,696, forward strand.
GGAACTGATTTGACGATGGATATCGCCCTGCCGAGAACAGAACACGCTTTTGGTACTGGCGGTTACCGCGACTTTTCTTTTGCCACAGATCCGCATCTGCCGATTGAACATGATCTTGCGAGGCGCGACTTCACCATCAATGCCATGGCGTATGACCTGAGAAAGGGAACACTCGTTGATCCGCATCAGGGGCGAAAGGATGTACGAAACAAGGTGGTGCGGACAGTCGGCAAGCCGGAAGAGCGGTTTCAGGAAGATTATTCGCGGCTCTTGCGCCTTGTCCGGTTTGTCGTCCAACTTGGGTTCTCGGTGGAACGGAATACTGCCAGACGCGCAGTCAAGCTCATGCCAAAATTGAACGAACAGCGCAAGGGAATGTTTGTTGTCCCGCGCGAAGTTATCGCGGAACAATTCTTGCGGACCCTGGCCGGACACCCGAAAAAAGCATTGGATGTGATGGAACGATTTGGCGTTTTCGACGTGCTTATGCCGGAGCTCTCCCACCTCAAACACTGCACACAATCCAAAGATTTTCATAGCGAAGGCACAGCCTTTCGGCACACGTGCAGAGCGCTGACAAGGCTTGGCTCCATTGCGTGGAACAAAGAATTCGGGAACAGTGTGCCGCTGGTTGTGGTAATCGGAACGCTGCTCCATGATATCGGCAAGCCGTCGTGCAAACGCCTCATTCGGCAGCATGGCAAACTCCATATTAGTTTTCAGCATCACGATGAACGAGGATCTGCACTCGCTGCCTCAATCGTCCGGAGGTTGAAACTTTCGAGCTATGGAGGAATGGTGAGCGACCACGAAGTCGTTTGGTTGATCAAGTCCCACATGACAGCGGTTCAGCATATGGAACGTCCGTTGCCGCGTTGCGTCCTTGCAGAACGGTTTGTCGGAGAACGCGGCCTGCATCTTCTCCAACTCATGTGGGCCGACCTTGTCGCGTCATTAGAACCAAACCATTGGCCTTCTCTGCAACCGTACCGGCGGCTGCGCAACGAGCTTGACAGTTTTCTCACAAAGCGGAACGGTTTGTATGTCATGCCAAAACCTCTCATCACCGGCCACGATTGCATCACGTGGTTTCGCATGGAACAAAGCCCGATGATTGGCAAGGTTCTTGCGAATGTGGAAGAAGCGCAGTTGCAAGGCAGGATTCGAACACAACGGCAGGCGCGCATCTTCGCTCAGCGGCTTTTGGAACGGGGAGCGTAATATGGAACGGCAACTCATTGTTCCCGCAACCGCGGCAGGAATGCGTCTTGACCGTTTTGCGCAGGAACGCCTGCAACAAACCCGATCGCAAATCCAGCACGGCATTGACGATGGCCTGATTACGGTCAACGGCAGAGTAGTCAAAAATGGTTACGCGGTTCGGCCCAATGACCTCGTTGTGATTCGGGAACCGGAACGCGTAGAACGTTCCGCCGCTCCGGAACCGAGCATTGTCCATGAAACACCGGACTATGCTGTTCTTGAAAAACCGGCAGGGCTGCTGGTGTATGGCGTTGCGCGAAAGAACGAACAGAGTGTCGCGGACTGGGCACTGGAACGATGGCCGGAGTGCGCGGATGTTGGAGAACACGGCCGGTCCGGCATTGTGCATCGGCTTGACCGCGATGTCTCCGGACTGTTGCTCTTTGCAAAAATGCAAGACGCGTATGCATGGTTTAAGCAGCAATTTCATGACCGGCAAATCCTGAAAGTGTACACCACGTTAGTGCAAGGAAATGTCCGCAACGATAGCGGAACGATTGCATTTTCGCTTGCGCGTTCCCGCACGCATCACGGGCGCATGGCCGCGCGTCCAGAAAAAGGGATGGAGGGTAAACGCGCAGAGACTGTTTACATGGTACTTGCGCGTTATACGACAAGCACGCTTCTTTCCGTGCGGATTTACACCGGACGGACGCATCAGATTCGGGCGCATCTGTTTGCGCTTGGCCATCCGATAGTCGGAGACATGATCTACACAGGCAAAAACCGTTCCCGCAATGAGCAACGTTCCCGCCTCTTTCTTCATGCGGCAAAGTTAGGTTTTTCGGAATTAAACGGTGAGTGGAAAGAGTTTTCCAGCCCGCTGCCCAAGGAACTGCAACAGTATCTAGCCGTTCTTCGAACGAAAGCAACTGAGCATTGACAGCACCATCAATCTCGGGTATGCTGCAGGGGCACAAAATTGTGTGTTTTTATTGATCAAGGAGTCTGCATGACCAACCAACAGACACAAGCCGCATCAACAGAACGAACGCAAGAAGCTTCTGCGGAGTCGCGGGAACAACAAGCGGTGGCAGAAGAACAACCGAAAGTAGCTGTGCGTTTTTCAACGGAGAACATCAAACCTGGTTCGACAGTCCGCGTTTCACAAAAAATCGTTGAAGGCGCCAAGGAACGTATCCAGATTTTTGAAGGAATTGTTCTTAAAAAACGCGGAAGTCGCGGCGTGAATCAGACGATAACTGTCCGAAAAGTATCCGATGGATTTGGCGTCGAACGCATTTTTCCGCTTTCTCTGCCGACAGTCACAAACATTGAAGTCGTGAAACAGGCAAAAGTGCGGCGCGCAAAACTTCATTACCTCCGCAATCCGAGAACGAAAAAATTGAAGGAAGTTGTGGTGTAAAAATTCTCTCGAGTAAACGAGGGCACGTGGTGTAACTGGTAGACACGCCAGCTTGAGGGGCTGGTGGTCGCAAGGCCGTGGAGGTTCGACTCCTCTCGTGCCCACCAAAATCTCACTTTTTGCAAATTTGTCGACCATTTCGTTGGCGGCGAAATTTTTATACAACTACTATGGGAGAACGAGGACCAAGATTTGAACGTGAAGATTTTTCTAGAGAACACCAAGAAGATAGTGGAGAAAAAGAAGGCGGTCGCGAAGAAGAACCGGAACCGAAGCAAGAGCGAAAAATCTTCTCTATAGAATCAAAATTAGAATCTGAACGGCCCGAACGAAGACCCGATGACCGAATAGAAACTGGGGACGAAATTCGGGAAAGAGTCAAAACCGAACGGCAACGCACAATTGAGACAGGTGTGGTTTGTCCTGTAGTTTTTGCGTACCCATCTGGTTTAGCTGTTGAATTTAGTCCGGTTTTTGATGGAAAGCCTTCTATCAACTCATTTACCGGACTATATACTGGTTCTTTGGTCATTCCAAAAGAATATGACAAAAAACGAAAACAGGATATGAGTGATAACGCCGTGCAACAACGACTCGGCGAAGCAGAGAGAAGAATATCTTTACAACCAAAGATCATTGAGAATACACTTTCAGGCGTAGCAAAACACAAACTTTCATATGGCCAATATGTTGAGGTGGTGCTTTCAAACCATTTTTCCGTGGCGTATAATGATCTGCAACAACAATGGATTATTTCGGTGGACCAAAACGCTCTCAAAGATTCAGAAAGAAATGTATTTGCAATTTTCCACGAACTTGGACATGTTCCATACATGGCATTTGAAGACGAACTACTCTCCGCTGCATTCCAGGAAGAAAGCAAACGTGATGGAAAATCTTTTGAAACCTTGTATGACAATTTCATAAAAGGAGCTTCGGGGTATAGCCATGTTAAAACAAAATGTCACATTTGATAGTTGAATTTTTTTCCATC
>CAYINT010000060.1:0-7175 GCA_964364875.1 uncultured Gammaproteobacteria bacterium
TCAAGAACTTCCGTGCAGATGACCGTTGCAAATGCGTGGTCGGGGAAGGGCAAATGTTCCGCATCGCCTTCGACCACCGTTGCTTGCGGCGCGTATACGCGGGAACGGATAACGTTGCGCGGATTGATATCAATGCCGACAGAACCGGCGGGCATGTGACGGAGGTGCAAACCGGAACCGCAGCCGATATCCAGTATGGGTTGGTCATGTCCGAAACGGCGCAGCATGCGTAGCAAGGTTCGTTCTCGCACACGATGCATTAATGTTTCCAAACCGACAAAACGGTCAGCAACGTCCGTCCAATCGTAATCTTCTTCATGCTGATAAAACGGCTTCACAATCGTTTCGTTGTACGCGCGGCGTTCTTCTGGCGTTGCAAAAGTCTGCAGTCGGTGCGGCATGAAAGAAGTATACCGTAAACCTGAGGTTTCGTTGAGTCACATGCCTTTTATGGGTTGATCTTTTGCGGTATTCGCTCTCGTCACTGTGGATAAAAAACAATCATTGAAAGAAATCGCGATGAACGCGAGGTGAACTTTGACAGGAACATTGACAGAAACGGAAAAAATCGGTAGAGTAAAGACGATTTTCGCGTGCACAATCGCGGATGGTGATGCGTCGCATAAACATGCGCTCAACATCCCCCGGCCACTCCCTGACTTCCGTCTTTTGAACTTTTCCCTTTTTTATGGCATCCGCCTCTCCCTCACAACCGAATTTGCTGGAACATTTTCCAGCAGTAGGGCCCGCCTCAGGAGCGCCCTGGTGGGCAAAAGTTATCTTGACCATCGCCGCGCTTGGCATTGCTGGCGGTATTGGGTATTCCTTTCGCCTTCTATCGTCCGTCAGCAAAGCGTTTGCCGTTGCAACGCCGGAAAGCGGCGCAAGCATTGTACAGCAGTTGAAACAATTGATTGCTCCGCCGAATAAGCCGCTTGCCGGAGAATCCGCTGATCGAATCAATATACTTCTTCTCGGCATGGGCGGCGAAGGACACGATGGCGCTCTTCTTACCGATACTATGATGGTGGCAAGTATTCGGCCATCAACCGGCGCCGTCGGGTTGTTTTCGATTCCGCGCGACCTCATCGTGAATATTCCCGGACACGAATACCGCAAGATAAACTTTGCGAATGCTCTCGGCGAAGACAAAAAGATCCCGGGCAGCGGCGCAGTCTTTGCCAGCCAGGTCATGGAACAGGTTATTGGCCAGCCAATCAATTATTTTGTCCGCGTGGATTTTTCCGGATTTTCGAAACTGATTGACGATATCGGCGGCATCGATATCGCCGTGGATCAATCCTTTACCGATATTTCCTACCCGACAAACAATTACGGTTATCAAACAATCAAGTTTACGGCCGGCAAGCAGCATATGGATGGCGAGACGGCATTGACATTTGTCCGCTCCCGCCATGGCAATAACGGAGAAGGTTCGGATTTTGCTCGGTCGAAACGCCAGCAGAAAGTATTGCTTGCAGTGAAAGAAAAACTGTTTTCGTTTCAAACCCTGCTGAATCCGCCTGCCGTCAGCCGCGCCTTGACAACGCTTGGCACGCATATCCAAATGAACTTCCAGCCGTGGGAACTCCTCAAACTTTCAAACATGGCGCGCGGCATCGATGCCAATGCAGTGCATCACCGCGTGCTTGATACGACAGAACAAGGTTTGCTGATCGCGGCTACCGGCCTTGACGGCGCGTATATTCTTCAGCCGCAACTCGGTATCGGCAAGTATGCGGATATTCAGCAAGCCTTTGCGACTTTACTCGACGGCCAGGTGCTTGCCGCGGAAACGAGAGAACCGGCAAAAGTCGAGCTGCAAAACGGCACGCCGGTGGTTGGACTTGCTGCGCGAACCGAACGGTTGCTCCAGAATCTTCCGGTTACGGTTGTAAAAATCGGCAATGCCGGGCGGCGCGATGCCGCAAGAACGGTGGTATATGACCGACATCCGGGAAAAAATCCAAGCGCCCTTGCCGCGCTGAAAAATGCGCTCCGTGCCGATGTGGCAATTGATGTTCCTGCAGGGATCAGCGCCAATGTGAGTGCCGTCAATGGATCGACGGCTGCCGCAATCGATGATACTGTGGATTTTATTGTGCTCATTGGGCTTGACCAAACGAATACGGAACAACGGGATCCACAAGCTCCAGGATTATGATGCGACACAGTCTATGTTTCGGTATGGCGAAACCGAGCGCACAAACGAAACGCGCGCGACCGGGCAAACAACTGACGGGGAGCGGAATCTCCATTCTCCGTAGCAGTTGTATTGCTACTGCGGAGGACGAGCGCCGTAGCTCCTCACTCAGGAGCGTAGGCAGATGACGCGGCGTTTTTCTCGCGTAGCGTTGATCGGCCGGCAAAACGTCGGAAAGTCAGCGCTATTCAATATGATTCTCGGCGAACATCGCGCCGTCGTTTCTCCCATTGCGGGAACCACGCGCGACGCAACGGAAGCGCAAGTGACATGGAGAAACAAAACCTGGTTGCTTTCGGATTCTGGCGGCATTGAAGCCGAACCAGTCGAAGCGTTGAGTACACTCGCGGGCAAACAAGCAGAACGCGTTTTGGAGCGCGCCAATCTTGTGTGTTTTGTCGTTGACGGCAAACAAGGGCTGACCATGGAAGATACTGCAATTGCGCGATTACTGCGCAGGTACGGCAAGACGGTCGTTCTCGCGGTCAATAAACTGGACAACCCGCGGTTGCGCAATCAGGTTCCGGATGAGATTCTTGCACTTGGCTTTTCCGACATCATTGCGCTATCGGCAAAAAACGGCACGGGGACCGGCGACTTGCTTGACGCCATTGCATCGAAGCTCGCCGCGCATGAAGAGCAGCGGGAACCGGAAACGAAGTTGATTATTCTTGGCCGCCCCAACGCCGGAAAATCATCGCTTCTCAACCGCATTCTCAACGAGGAGCGCGTTCTCGTCTCGCCAGAGCCGCACACGACGCGCGATCCGCAAGACGCAGTCTATGTCTTTGAAGGAAGAACATTCCGCATCATTGATACGGCTGGAATCCGCAGACAGGCAAACCTTTCGAAACTATTGAAAAAAGAAGGTGATGCAAAAATTGAACAGCGCAGCGTCAATCTTGCCTTGCAGCATTTGGAACGCGCCGATATCGCGCTGATTATCCTTGACCTGCGCCAGCCGATCACTGCGCAAGACCGTTTCATAGTCCGAAAGGCTCTGGACGCGCGAGCGAGCATTGTCCTTGTCGGCAACAAATGGGATTGTATTCCAAATAAACAAACCAACACGATCTATAAAGCGGAACAAGACATCCGCAAGGATTTTCCGTTTGTGTCTTGGGCGCCGTTTATGGCAATTTCAGCAAAAGAAGGCCAGCGGGTTTTTGACCTGCTTCGCCTGTGCGGGAACATTGCTGAGACGCGCGCGAAAAAAATTGGACAGCTTGATCTTAACCGCTTTATGGAAAAGGTTATTGCGCCGCGCTGGCCAATACGCAACAGCAAGGGTACGATCTTTACGCCGCGCGGTCTGGAACAAGTTGCCGTTAATCCCCCAACCTTTCGGGTGCGGATCGGAAAAAACCAAAAACTTCCGGTCGCGTACCAGCGCTTTCTTGTCAATACGTTGCGCCAACATTTTCACTTTACCGCAACGCCAATCCACTTGGAAGTTGAAAAAGCGCGAAAACCCTAATTTCTCACTTTTTGTAATTTGTCATTCGTAATTTGGAATTACCCATGAAGCTCGTCGTCGGCTTAGGCAATCCGGGAAAACAATACGAGAACACGCGCCACAACCTTGGTTTCATTTTTGCGAATCGGTTAAAGGAACGGCTTGGCGATGGTGTATGGAAGAAGGAAAAGAAACTGCACGCTGATGTGGCAAAGCTGCGTGCCGGAGAACAAACATTGATATTCGCAAAACCGCAGACCTTTATGAACGATTCCGGCATAAGCGTCCAAAAGTTGTGCGCGTATTATAAGGCAGACCCGAGCGAACTTTGGGTGCTGCATGACGACCTTGATTTGCCGCCGGGAACAATCCGCACGGCCTTCAACAGTAGGTCGGCAGGCCACAACGGCGTGCAATCCATCATTGATGCGCTGGGAACGCAAGCGTTTCACCGCATTAGAATTGGGATCGGTTCGGCGAAACAACACGGCCAAGAAGCAGAACGGTATGTGCTGGAACGGATTCCGAAAGATGATTGGACTGCTATCAAAGCAGCCTGGAACGCAAAGGAAGATTCGTTGCTCAAGGAATTCGGCTCGTAGTTTTTCCTTCGTTTCATCCTGAGCTCCCTTTTCGACTTGATTCTTTGACTTTTCACTTCTCATTTTTGCTTTCTGATTTTTGATTTGTTCCTATGCGCTGGCAACGGCCGCTTATGATCGTCAATCCCATGGCCGGCCGTATCGGCTCCGAGCGGCCTGCGGTTCGGCGCGCGCAACAGTACTATGCTGGGCAGAACATTCCACTTGCGCTCCGGACTGTTGCGAAGCCAAATGATACATACGAGTGGGCAAGCCATGCTGCGCGAAACGGTCATGACCTGCTTATTGTTGCCGGCGGAGATGGAACAATGAACCAGGCTGTCACGGGTCTCAAGCGCGGCGGAGAATTGCCCGTGGCAATTTTCCCAACGGGATCAGGGAATGTGCTTGCGAAGACGCTTGGGATTCCACTCAAGCCGGAACATGCTGTTGCCACCCTTGATCGCGCAATAACCCGATGGATTGATCTTGGTTTTTCTCCCAGCCATCAGCGCTACCTTTTGCAAGGCGCGGCAATCGGCCCTGGTTCACGGCTTTTTCAAGACGTCACGCAGCGTATAAAAAATCTTATCGGTTTTCCCGCATACTTCGTCGCGGCTCTGAAACACGCCGTGTTTGTGCGGACGCAGCGCTTTCAGTGCACATTCGACGGCAACGACATTGAAGTTGCGACACAGGCTCTCATTATCACGAATACTGACATTCCTGCACTGCATCTCCTAACCGGCCGCGCTACCGTGACGGTGGACGACGGGCAATTGGATGTCATCATACTCCAACATAACAGCATCTTTGACGTCTTAAGCGTAGTGCGCAAATCCCTCACCCATCCGGAAGAACCGATTGATGCGGTCGTGTACAAAAAAGCAAAGAACATTCGTATCCGCGCGAATCGTCCGATGCCGATCACGCTTGATGGCGAGGTACTGCAAGGTTCGTATCTCGAAGTTTTAACACTGCCAAAAGCGCTCAGTATTGTTGTTCCCGCGAGAACAATAAAAAAGCGCATACTGCCACATTGGATGTTGCGGTAGTTGAAACGGAAAAGCACGCCTCTCTTCACACAGGAAAAACACAAAGGCAAGAAAGAAAACGCCCCACCCTCCTACAGTCAGAAGATGGGACGAGCCTTGTGGGCATACTGTCCGCTGGGCTTGGGAACGAACCTCGCGGTGCGCAGCAGATAGGATTCGTTGCTTTGTGAGAAAAACACAAAGGCGGAAATCGTGTTTCCGCTGAACATGGTTGCGTGGGTTCCCGTCTTAAGCACAAGACAATACCCCTCATAGCCTCCCCTTATCCGTTCCCACCGCTTATCCTAAGCTAATGAAAACTTTTGCGTTTGTGTCGAGTTCGACCTGCCCGACATGCTTCGCGAGCCGAAGCAGGCGGGGGCGCGACTGAGTATCAGGCTGGAGACGTAGTACTGCTACGTCGAAGTTGGAACGGAAGGAGCAACAAAGAAATCGTCCAAACCGAAGGCGCGCATCCCGTCATGTCGTAGTAAGCGTGCACAAAAGTTTTAAACACAAAATCCCTCTGGTTACTACGCACAAGCGGGCAAGCTTTTCTAAGAAAACTTAGCAAAACTTGCAAGCCTCTGCCTCGGCTAAGGAGGGGTCGCTTCGGTTTTGGCTGCTTGTACGTAGGAATCAAAGGGACTGCGCCTGGAGCAGTATTTCTTGATACAAGAAATCGCCCTCTTGTGGATATACTAGCATGCCCCTTTTCTCTTGTCAATCCACAGGAAATGCGCTATACTGCCTTTAGGCTCATTGTAGCCGCTCATTATTGTTTTTTCTGTCCGCCCAAATCACGGTGCGGACGTGTCGGTTATCAAAGGCCTCCGATATACGAAACGTATCGGCATTCTCCATGGCCTCACATCAGCACGGTATGTCCGTCACAACGGCGCAACCGCCGGACACAGCACTGGGACGGTTTAACAAACTGATCCAGAAAAAAGAGCATGCTGTCGCCGGCCTTCCTACCAGTGTCAGCCAAACATTTCTTGCAACCGCCTCGTCACTGCAGAATGAGGTGGTGCTGTGGCTTGCCCACAGTCCGCAGGAGCGCAATCAGCTTATTGCTTTCATGCGGTTTTGGCAGCGGCTTCATCTGGAGTCCCGCGATCAACAGGTCGGAACTTCAATACATACGTCGGCGGGACGACATCCTGAGCACCGTCGAAGGACTGAAGAGCAGAAACAACCAGCGCTTATTCCGATTGCCAATGAAACCATTAGCGCAAGAACGTTCCCAATAACGCTGTTAAGCCTTCAAGAGGGCGCAAATGTCTGGTTTGTTAGCACGCCCGAAGATGTATTGCTGCCCATGCCGACGCCGGAGCTCTTGCGCAAACAGGTGTTAAAATTCAGCATCGGCCAAAACGTCGCGCCAGCGGCAATCGGCCAGACTTTGGCCGAACTTGGCTACGAACAAGCGACCATGGTCACGGAACCGGGCACGTTTGCGCGCCGCGGCGGCGTTGTTGATGTATGGCCGGTGACAATGGGCGATCCGATTCGCTTTGATTTGCTTGATCAGAAGATTGAGTCTTTGACATCCTTTAACTGGAAGACGCAGCGCAATCGCGAGAATATGGAATCCGTTGCATTGCCGCCATGTTCGTTGCCGAAAGCAAGCCGCGCGTCACTTGTTGAATACCTTGTTGAAGTTCGCCAGCGCGTCCATGTGCTGTCTCCAGAAGCTGAGGAACTCGAAACACTGAATCCGGACGCGCACACGGTATTGGAACGGCTCAAGGATTTCCATCATCTGACGTTTTTGCCATTTGCGGATAACGAAGCCATGTTTGACGTGCAGTCCGCTCCCCTCTTCCACCGGGACTTTGACCTGCTGAAAAAGTTTGTTTCCGAGCATGCGTCATGGATGATCATCACCGCAAGCAGCA
>CAYINT010000061.1:0-7082 GCA_964364875.1 uncultured Gammaproteobacteria bacterium
GACAAGTGGCCAAAAACAGGCTACATTATTGGATTATTAACGGGACACGAGTGATCAGCATGTATCAACTCAGTTTGCGCCAGTTTCGCGCGCAGGCTAATAGGGAAATTGGCATGTTTCGAAACTTTGGCATTCCTGAGCAGTTTTTGCCGGACGATGTCGTGTCAGCACGCGAAAATATTCTCCATGAATTCACTAGCCATGCGATCGGCGACCTTGTGTTCTTCAATTTGGCAATTCTCGTTATTGCGGGAACAGGCAGCTACTTTCTCGCGCGCAGGACACTGCGGCCGATTGAACAGTCTGTGGAAGCGCAGCGCCAGTTTACCGCGGACGCATCGCACGAACTGCGAACGCCCCTGACGGCAATGAAAACCGAGATTGAAGTGGCGATGCGCAATTCTTCGTTTAGTACCGAGAACGCGAAAACATTGCTGCGAAGCAATCTGGAAGAGATTGACACGCTGACGGATCTGTCGGACAGCCTGCTACGGCTCGCGCGGTATGAAGAAAACAATGGCTTGGTGTTTTCGCCCGTTGCGCTACAATCCGTCCTCACTGAAGCGAATGATCGTGTTGACACGCATGCTGAAAAAAAGCGCATAACAATCGAGGTTCGTCCCACAAGCGATACTGTGCTTGGCGACCAGCAAGCGCTTGTGGAACTCTCTGTGATCCTGCTCGACAACGCAATAAAGTACAGCGCGGAAGAAAGTTCCGTCACTGCGTGGGCAGAACGCGCCGGACACTCAGTCCGTATCTACATCCGCGACCACGGGCAGGGAATTCGCGCAGTGGATATTCCGAGAATCTTTGACCGGTTTTACCGAGCTGACCAATCGCGTTCCAAACAACACGTGCACGGATACGGGCTTGGCCTGGCGATTGCGAAAGCAATTGTCATGCGCCACCACGGACAGATTGACGTCAAAAGCGTTCCCGGAGAAGGGACGACGTTTACGGTGACACTGAAAAGTCCTGTTGAGGGATTAGGAACGAGTTTGAAGCGTTCACTTGGTCAATAAAATTTTTGTGGAACGAAGATCCCATATACTCCGCTAAGGACCATGAGACCAAATGGGCTAATGTCGGTTTGTCACAGAAAGCTGTTTTCTTCGAACAATCAGCATAATTGCAAAGACTCCATTTCCCAGAATCAGTGAAACTGGATAAAGCCAGTTGACAAGTGTCAATGCTGATAGAGCTGGGAGAGAAATGAGAAATTTCAGAGATGCGAGAATATAATGGCTGAGTGTTTCCTCATAAGGCAGTCGGTATCCCTTTCGGAATGTTGGCACAAATCCAATTGTGTCAGTGATCGTAACAAAAATAACGGCGAGCAACGGTTCGTTGGTGAGCTTCCACACGGCAATGCCAAGAAGTGCGCCGCTGAGCGACCACCAATCCAGCGCATCAAATTGATAGTTTCCTTTGAGAAGTCCCAGAACAGAAATTCCCAAGCAGACAATCGCGGTAAGACCTGTCACCCAAGCGCCGGGTCCCGCGTGAGAAACAATTTGTGCGGCAAAAGCAATACTTGTCAGTAATCCCCAAACAAACCAAGAAAAAGCATGCGGTTTTGTTTTGCCACGAAAAATGTCTCGCAGGTAGCGAAAATATCCGATACCGCCAACAACCGTAGCCAACAAACCGAGCAAGATATCAGAACTTTGCATGTTCTCAGTATACCAGAAAAACTGCCGTTGGTCGTAAGAACAAAGAATATATTGTCTAGCCTACTGTTTTTTTAAACGACATTCGTTTGTCGTTGCAGCACAGAATGAAAGTCTCGCGAACAGCCATCGCGCTGCAGTTTAGGTTGCTCCGTGTTGCTGCAGCCACGCAACCGGATCATACCACGCGTTCAGTTCCGTTTGTGATTGCACATAGCCGCGCACGTTTGTCGAAGCGCCTTTGAGAATTCCAAAGTGCAAATGCTTTCGTTCTCCGTCTGTTTCTGATGAGAAACCAGTTCCGAGTACCGCAATCTGATCACCGATATTGACGTGATCGCCATTTTTAAACGTGAACGATGCAATGCGCAGATATCCGTAGAGCGCAGTAATTGTTTCGTTTGCGGCGACAGAACGAATCATCATAACACCGCCGTAGCCGTTGACATGGCCCGCAAGCACAACCGTTCCATCTGCAATAGCATAGACTGGAACATCCACGGTTTGTTCATCTGGAGTTGTTTCCGCGTCCACGCCGGTATGGTAGCCGGTAAACTTTTCCGGTTGAACCGGTGAGTCTTGTGGCGTAATGTACATGCCAAACGGTTTTTTCGTGCTACGGTCAAAAAAACCACTGACGGGAACAACAACGGTTGGTTTTGGTTTCATTGTGTTTGTTATACCACTCACGTTTTCGTTTGCAGAAACAGAAACGGCAGTGTTCAGGTTTGATACAGTACTTGTCTCAACATTACTTGCATTATGAGTGTTTGTTCTGTCTGTTGGTTGTGTCTTTTTTGCAAAAAGAAACATTGAGGACAATCCAGTGACGGTAACTAACAAGAGAACAAGTCGTGTTTTCACGAGAAAAACGTACAGTAAAAATAACAAGTATGACTCAATGATGTGGAGAGAGTATTCGTCACTTCAAAAGGATCTTGTTATCAGTACCCAGCGCGTTTTGGTTTTCGTCTCGCGTGCGTGACTGTGATTGTTCCTTTAAGCAATTGGCTGATTTTTCGGCGCGATTCCACAATGGGCCACCAGTCATACAAAAGAATCTCGACCGGACGCCAAAGTGCGACCCAGCCGATAATAAGAAACCCTTCCCGAAACGCCAGTTGGAAGTCGCCAAGATCGATTTTTGTCGATGCCTCAGAAAGAAACACAAAACTGATAAGAACAAGTAATCCGAGCAGTAACGTCGTCCGGCCTGCTCGAAAATTCTGACGCAATTTATGGCGAAGCGACTGTTGGTAATAACCGAGTTGCTGCCGTACGTCGCGAATAAGCGCTTCAGTCTGCTTTGGATGAATCACGCCGCGCCGCAACTGCAGCGTGAGATTGACTGGTTGACTTCGCGGAATGCTGTCAAGCGTGTCAAAAATATAATCCAACCAATCAGGACTCAGTTTACGCCGCGAAACCGGCGATGGATCGCGAATGTCAAAAATATCCTCGATGGAACGAATATTCGTATGAATGGTATGTTTATGAATGTTTGTTTTTGCCATACTGATGTCAGTGTAACGCAGATAGAGCAATTGTTGCAAGTGTCTGGCATACTATTTCCATTTTCAAAAGTCGGGCTTGTTGCTATGTTTTCGCATGCGGAAAAGAAGAGAAACATTCCTGCAGCGAGAACAGTGAATTTCCTGTTCATATGGATATCATGCCAGATTCTGCCATGCCAGCGAGGCCAGCTGGATATAGGCTTATCCCGTGACTGAACATCGCCATTACACCGTCATCTTTCTCTGCAACCAGCTTCCGCCGACGCAGTTGATTCTCCTTTGTCGCTTTTTGTTCTTGCGCGTTTTTTGAGAGCACGATATGCTTGTGGCCTATGAAAGAAGTAAGCGTCTACGGCGCGAAAACGCTGAGGCGATACACAAAGGACATTCTCGTTTCTGGCTTGCGTAAGAACGGTCTGGAAGCAAATGAAGTTCCGTTGAACACGGTCAGTGATACGGATATGGTTTTGTTGCAGCTTCATGGCGCTCCGCAAGCCGATGCTGATGACAAAGCGATTCTCAAGCAAATACAGAATGTTCTTCAGCGAGATGATAGTACAAAAGTCGTTGTCCTGTTGCATCGGCCAGATGAACTGCAAAAGTTTTCTGATATACGAGATATTGTCCTGAGTTATCGCAAAAAGTTCGGACTCGTTTTCTTTGGTGACAAGTACACTCGAGATCCATTCTATTCAACAAATGCATGGGTAACAAAAAAAATTATTCCGCATGGATTTTTTCCAATGGAGCCGTTTCAGAAAATTCTGCAGACTGATCCTGTTGTTATCGGAACGCATACGACATGGGGTGAAATGCGATCCGTGGAACACGCACTCAGACTACTTTCAGAAATATTCCATCTTGCCGGCAACAACGAGAACATTGTAGGGTATCTTGGCGGAAAGCCCGCTGATGCGCTGCGGATCGATTCCCTCGCCAAGTCCTATCAATCAATTGATCCACAAGGCCAAACTGCGTTTCTTGATGTGCATGCATATCCAGACCTTCACGAGGCTATCAAAAAGAACAAAGGAAACAATGTTGTTCTTATTGACAATGAGGATAAACAACCGACATACTTTTCAGTAACGTTCAACATACAGCTCTATTACTTTGGGGACAAAGTTCGGCTGGGAGAAAGTTCCGGTTCCGCACACACGGCAGTATCAATTCCCGTTGTTCTTGAAATGAATGGCGCTGAAGTCGTCGAAGATATTCGTGTGATAAAAATTCCCTACAATAATGTCAACGACATTTCCAGAATTGATTTTACGCATGGAGCGCAGGCAATGATCCGTTCCATTCGTAACGGAAGTTACAAAGATATGTTACGCCATAATGCTCAGCAAGCAGAAATTTGGAATAACGCAAGAATTGGAAAAGAGTATGTGCAGCTTTTTAACGAATTATAAACGTATGTCATGAGTAAGCTGCTCCATTACACCGTCATCTTTCTCTGCAACCAGCTTCCGCCGACGCAGTTGATTCTCTTTCGCCGTGCAGCAGACCGGCCGTTTGCGCCGAACCGATACACGGGTGTTGGAGGCAAAGTTGAAGAAGGCGAAACACCGCTTGCCGCAGCAGTACGGGAACTGGAAGAAGAAACCGGGCTGACCGACATTCCACTGGCGGAGTTTGGGCGAGTGATTGTAAACAATAGACACATTCTTTATTATTTTTTCGGGAACGATAACGGGAATCCTTTGCCGGAAAGCAATGAAGGCATTGTAGAACGCGTAAAGGTGGAAGATTTGTTCTCGTACAATATTATTCCGACAACAAAGATTTTTCTTGAGGAATGGAAAAAGCGCTTCTGGGACACAACCCGTTTATTTACCGTCTCGATCGTTCGCGATGATCCGGATGGCATTGATGCGAAGGTGAAAAAAATGATCGTGGAAGAGGGACTTGTTTGAAGTAAAACTTGACTGTCGATTCGGCAGGGAATCTGGTTATACCAGACGGGAACAAGCTCGTTTTGTTTGTTTATGAAAAAGATCATCCTTCCAAACCAGACGTATTTTGTCACGACGAATACTCGTCATCGACGATGGATCTTTGTCACGCGGTCCACCGCGGATAGGAATCCGCGGTTACACAGTGAGGATTCTCTTCATCGCGTAGGTGAAGATCCCCATCTTCGCTGAAGCGTCGTTCCGTACGAACCAACATGTCAAATTGCCATACGGGCGCTTACTTTTTACAGGAAAAAGTTCTGTTTTCTTCTCCATGGCTTTGTCCTTATGCCCGACCATGCCCATCTTTTGCTAACTGTTGGAAAGAAAGGAACGATATCAGAAATCATGTGAGACTGGAAAAGCTATATTGCTTTTGCAACCAACCGTCTCAATAGCAAAAACGAACGCGGACCACTCTGGCAGCGTGATTTCTGGGAGCACTCTATCCGTAACGATCTGGACTTTGCAGAAAAACTCAACTACATTCACCAGAATCTGGTGAAAGCATGCTACGTTCCAACAGCAGAGCATTGGAAATATTCCTCAGCGCGGTGGTACGCGGGAATGAAGAGTTGTATTGCAATTGACGCGCTCTAGCAGCCCTTGCTATTGACAAAATTCCCGTTCCATGCTAGGCTTGATCCTCAATCCTCCTTACGCTATGCTATAGAGGATTGATCCTCCGGAGCCATTATATCGGCGAAGGATGGATCAAGTATCAGTTCGGTCTGGAGCGCTTCCTGAAGTAACTCATTGTACACGGCTTTACGCAGTGTGTGCGAAGCGAGAAACCCGCGACCAGTGCGATATCAGTTTGGCCTCTTACAGTTTCGGCAAAAAGCCCGCTTTATTCAATCGGCGTCGGCAAGAACCGTTCTCGCAGATAGGCAGAAAATTGGGACCCCTCTCAGGTAACTCGGAAGGGTTTTTTGATGCACTGACGTGAGCGCTGCACAAGTCGAATCTTTTTTGACAAGCGCCGTCGCGACGGCGCTAAGTGTCTTGACATATTCCTAAAACTCACCTAGCGTAGCTATGTCAGCTGGGTCTTTGACAACTGGAGTTTGTTGTAAAGAGCATCTTAAAGTTCAGATGCTGGGTGGAAGCAACGGAGGTGCTATCCATGAGAGTGAATAAGGTTGACCTTCTTCGGCAGCTTCAAGAAATGGTTGAGGAAGACCTCTGCACAATAACTCGCGGTTTTGAGCGCGCCAGGACAAGCGCAATCGAAGCTGAGGGAAGAATGGTGAGTCGGTACGACTCTACCAAGGAAGAAGCTGGGCAACTTGCAACTGCAATCAGTGGTCAGATCGCCGCTTTGCAGGATCTGAAGAGGCTTCTTACTGACTATCACCCAATTCGTTAGCGGATAAAACCCTTGTCAATACTGACCGAAAGCCGCTAAGGAATAATATGAGAGTCAGTAGCAACAAGGCATTCACAACCGAGCTGTCCGCGACGGAAGCAGTTCGCGCTGGCTCACTGGTCACCGTGGAAGAAGACGGGAAGGAGTTCTTCTACTTTCTCATACCGGGCGGAGCGGGGCGAGCAATAATCCTCCCGAGCGGAGAGAAGGTGTTGTGCATCAACCATGAAAGTCCACTAGGGCGCGCGTTGGTAGGGAAACGTGTAGGGGAAGAAACCATTCTCCCGCTCAAACCCATGCCGCGCGTCCTTCACCTCATCAACAATTGCTAGATGGGAGCGCTATGCCATGCAAAGCCCCATGCAGGGGTCCTTCGCTGGCTTCAGTGTGGCAGTAGAAGGCGTCGACCTCGTCGGAAAGACCACACTTGCCGAACGTCTTGCGAAAGATTTCGGCCTTCACTACCTCTATACCCCTCAGCCACCCTTCACGAAGATTCGCCACGAGGTGGAGGAGTTATAATGGTCTGGGAAATTAGGACAGGTATAATGGACTCACTACCCCCTAATTT